>JALRAA010000120.1 GCA_023262645.1 Burkholderiaceae bacterium | reverse complement strand
TTCTAAAAAAACTATTAACTATCCATTTGAAAAAGGAAAAATCAGTCCAAGATTCAGAGGTGAACATGCTTTAAGAAGATATCCTAATGGAGAAGAAAGATGTATTGCTTGCAAATTATGTGAAGCCGTGTGTCCTGCCATGGCCATCACGATTGAATCGGATGTGCGTGACGATGGATCGCGCCGAACCACACGTTACGACATCGATCTGACCAAATGTATTTTTTGTGGCTTTTGCGAAGAAAGCTGTCCAGTGGATTCGATTGTGGAAACACATATCTTTGAATACCACGGTGAAAAACGCGGCGATTTGTATTTCACCAAAGACATGCTGCTGGCAGTAGGCGATAAATACGAACCCCAAATTGCTGCCAACAAGGCGGCAGACGCCAAATACCGCTAACCCAGGATCAGACAAGCCCATGGATATCAAGTCAGCGCTTTTCTATGTATTTTCGGCGGTCATGCTGTTCGCAGCCTTGCGCGTTATCACGGCGCGCAACCCAGTGCATGCCGCCTTGTATTTGGTGCTGGCGTTTTTTCAAGCCTCTGGCATTTGGATGCTTCTCAAAGCCGAATTTCTGTCCATCACACTGGTACTGGTTTATGTGGGCGCAGTGATGGTGTTGTTCTTGTTTGTGGTGATGATGATTGACATCAATTTGGATGCGTTGAAAAAAGATTTTTGGAAACACTTCCCCTTGGCGGCTTTCATTGGTGCGGTGTTGGCGCTGGAGTTGGCTTCCGTGTTGATGGGCGGCTTTCGTTCTTCTCAAATCGCAGTGGACACGTCGTCAGTGGCTGGTTTACCAGTGTCAAACACGCGTGACCTGGGCGTGTTGCTCTACACCGAGTATTTGTACCCACTGGAAATCGCGGCGGTCATTCTTTTGGTGGCTATTGTGTCGGCGATTGCATTGACCATGCGTGAGCGCAAAGACACGAAAGCGCAAGACCCGGGTGAACAAGTCAAAGTCAAAGCCGCTGACCGTTTGCGCATGGTCAAAATGGACCCGGTGCAACAACCCTTGGTGCCGCCTGCGGCAGAGGAGCCCAAACCATGAACATCACCCTCGGTCACTACCTCACGTTGGGCGCGGTTTTGTTCGCGTTGTCGGTGATCGGTATTTTTCTGAACCGAAAAAACCTGATTGTTTTGTTGATGGCCATCGAACTGATGTTGCTTGCCGTCAATACCAATTTCGTCGCGTTTTCACACTACCTGGGCGACATGCACGGTCAGGTGTTTGTGTTTTTTATTTTGACGGTAGCCGCCGCCGAATCCGCCATCGGGCTGGCTATTTTGGTGCTGTTGTTTCGCAACCGTTCCAGCGTCAATGTTGACGAACTCAATAGCCTGAAGGGCTGATTCAGCATCACCATGAGCCAAACTATTCAAGCCTCTACCCTGATCACAGTTGCACTGGCCCCTTTGGCCGGTTCGCTGCTGGCCGGTATTTGGGGCACCCATCTCGGCGGCAACGGACTGGGACGCCGTTGGTCGCACAGCCTCACTATTTTGGGCGTGCTGGTGTCTTTTGTTTTGTCTGCACTCACCTTGCAAGACGTGGTGGTCGATGGCGCGCGTTTCAATGAGACGCTTTACACATGGATGCAAGTGGGCGGCTTGAAAATGGAAATCGGCTTCATGGTCGATGGACTCACTGCCATGATGATGTGCGTGGTCACATTTGTTTCGTTGATGGTTCACATCTACACCATCGGATACATGGAAGAAGACGAAGGCTACAACCGGTTTTTTGCCTATATCTCTTTGTTCACTTTTGCCATGTTGATGCTGGTCATGAGCAACAACATGCTTCAGTTGTTTTTTGGTTGGGAGGCCGTGGGTCTGGTTTCGTACTTGCTCATCGGGTTTTGGTTCAACAAGCCCAGTGCCGTGTTTGCCAATATGAAAGCCTTTTTGGTCAACCGTGTGGGTGATTTCGGTTTTATTTTGGGAATTGGTTTGATCGTTGCCTATGCTGGCACCTTGAATTACACAGAGGCGTTTGCCAAAGCAGACCAATTGGCCGCATTGACCCTGCCGGGCACCGATTGGATGCTGGTCACGGTCATTTGTATTTGTTTGTTCATTGGCGCCATGGGTAAATCGGCGCAATTTCCTTTGCATGTGTGGTTGCCCGACTCGATGGAAGGCCCGACGCCTATTTCTGCTTTGATCCACGCCGCCACGATGGTGACCGCTGGCATATTCATGGTCGCTCGCATGTCGCCCTTGTTTGAGTTGTCGGATACCGCGCTCAATTTGGTGCTGACTGTAGGCGCCATCACGGCGTTGTTCATGGGTTTTTTGGGTATTGTGCAAAACGATATCAAACGCGTGGTGGCGTACTCCACGCTGTCGCAATTGGGCTATATGACGGTGGCGCTGGGCGCCTCTGCTTATTCAGTTGCAGTGTTCCATTTGATGACCCATGCATTTTTCAAAGCCTTGCTGTTTTTGGGTGCGGGATCGGTCATCATGGGCGTGCACCACAACCAAGACATTCGTTACATGGGGGGCTTGCGCAAATACATGCCCATCACATGGCTCACCTCGTTGTTGGGCTCGCTGGCGCTGATTGGCACGCCGCTTTTCTCGGGTTTTTATTCCAAAGACAGCATCATCGAAGCTGTGGCAGCCAGTCATTTGCCCGCTGCGTCTTGGGCATATTTCGCAGTGCTGGCAGGCGTGTTTGTCACGGCTTTTTATTCTTTTCGCATGTATTTTTTGGTGTTTCACGGAAAGCCGCGTTTTGACCAAGACCCCCATGCGCATCACGACGACCACCACACGCACACACCACACGAATCGCCTTGGGTGGTGACATTGCCTTTGGTGTTGCTTGCCATTCCCTCAGTGGTGATGGGCTTCTACACCATCGAACCCATGTTGTTTGGCGATTTCTTCAAAGACGCTATCCATGTCAACACCGCCATTCACCCTGCCATGCAAGAACTGCAAGACGCTTTCCACTCGCCCATGGCCATGGCCGAGCATGCGTTGACCTCATGGCCTTTCATGTTGGCTTTGGCCGGCGTACTGGTGGCTTTCTACATGTACATGGTTCACCCATCTGTTCCTGCGTTCATTCAGCAGCATGTCAAGCCGCTGCACAGTTTGTTGATGAACAAATATTTTTTGGACGATTTCAACGAAAAGATACTTGCTCGTGGCACCCGTTGGTTGGCTTTTGGTTTGTGGAAGGGTGGTGACCAAGGGATGATCGACGGTTTTGTGGTCAACGGGTCATGGCGCGTCATTGGCAAAGTGGCCCTGGTGGCCCGCCGTTTGCAAACCGGTTTTCTTTATCACTATGCCTTGTTGATGATTCTGGGTATGTTCGGATTGATCACTTGGTTCGTTTGGCTCAAACCATGAACATAACCCCGTTTTTTATTCGGATTCAACCCAAAGGCTTGCCATGGAAATGCTGAGCCTGGTCATTTGGACCCCGATCGTGTTTGGCATTTTGTTGCTGGCCTTCGGTCGTGATGAGCATGCCCACATGGTGCGTTGGTTGGCATTGACCGGTGCTGTGGTCAGTTTCTTGTTGACCTTGCCTTTGTATGTCCAATTCGACCATGCGTCAGCCACCATGCAATTTGTTGAGAACATGCCTTGGATCAACCGTTTCAATGTGAACTACCACTTGGGCATCGACGGTATTTCTCTGTGGTTTGTTGTGTTGACTGCGTTCATTACCGTGGTGGTGGTGATCGCTGGCTGGGAAGTGATCACCGAGCGTGTCAACCAATATATGGGTGCATTTTTGGTACTCAGCGGATTATTGATCGGGGTGTTTTGCGCACTCGATGGCATGTTGTTTTATGTGTTTTTCGAAGCCACGCTGATACCGATGTACTTGATCATTGGCGTATGGGGCGGGCCCAACAAAATTTATGCGGCTTTCAAGTTTTTCCTCTATACCTTGCTGGGCTCACTGCTAATGCTGGTGGCGTTGATTTATTTGTACATTGCTTCTGAAGGCAGCTTCGATTTGGCCACTTGGCAGCAACTGCCATTGGCCGCAACCCCGCAAACATTTTTGTTTTTTGCGTTTTTCGCCGCTTTCGCCGTCAAAGTGCCGATGTGGCCGGTACATACTTGGTTGCCAGATGTCCACGTCGAAGCGCCTACTGGCGGTTCAGCGGTTTTGGCTGCCATCATGCTCAAGTTGGGCGCTTACGGGTTTCTGCGGTTTTCGCTGCCCATTGCGCCCGATGCGGCTCATGAATGGGCTTGGCTGATGCTCACACTTTCTTTGGTGGCCGTGGTTTACGTCGGCTTGGTGGCCATCGTTCAGCAAGACATGAAAAAGCTGAAGATTCTACAAAGATAATGGATCACTTTAGAGCAGCCAGATAATTATTTAATGACATTTTCAGATGGCTGAGAACCTTAATGAAACTTTGTTTGGTTTATATTTGAACATGCAATCATAATGCTGCATGTATCGAGAATAGAGGAGGTACGTGTTGTACAGCTTGGCCAATGGATTTGGAATCTAGATAAATCAATTAATTATCATATTAATTTTTTGCAACAGAAAGATAATCTTGATCATTTAACATTCACAAGAGTTTTCTCTCCAACTTGATGCTGTACCAAGAGTTAATCTGTGTCTTTCGGTTCATTTAGTCATACGTATGCATCCACATTGAACTTGAGCTGATGTGCTTCCATGTTGTTTTAGACAAAGAAGATATTATTTCTTTTGGGAACATAATGATTTGCACTCTGGAGTGGCATGTGGATTTCCCCTATGCACTACTATATCGTAGTTCCATTATTATTCAACGTAGAATTATCAAATTCCAAGTTTCCTTAAGTGAGAAATGCGGATCTAAATTGAAGTACCCATTTTCTTAAGGTTTCAAACTGAAGAGGTGAAGTTAATCTATATTCACTTACTGTCGTACTATAGTTCTTTATTTCTTCCTAGTGGTTATTTTGTAATAAAATAATAGCTAACTTTAAAATAAGGTAACTGGGTTGAACTTGCACATAAACTATACTGTAAATATCAATTACTAGATTTCTGTCATAGTCAAGCAATTAGTATTGTATTGCAAATATTTCAAAAAAACCAGGACAGTCTGTCTGATTAGTAGATGGCTTTTATGATTTGGCAGAGCTATTCCACAATGTCAATCACCTCCAAGCAAAATTTGGCTCTTGGTGTTGGGGAACATCACTGCAGATTGTCATGTTATCGGTCCGGTTTTTTTATGCCTCTCGCAAGACCTATTACCTATTAGACAACACCATGCAAACGGTATATATGTTATGTCCCAATCTGGATTTTGTCCCAATCCAGATTGGGATAGTTAGTTACTATATCCAAATACGGATTTGGACGTTGATAATCAAATTTGGTCATTCTATCCAACTAAGGTTGTCATTTGTAGTCGTCCTTTTTTTCACAGTGGTGACACAGAGGTGCACACTAAGATCTGAATTGGGATGTCCTAATCTGGATTTGGATTCCTAATACGGATTGGGATAACCAAATACACACATGACGTCACAAAACAAAAGGGATGACATCATAATGGAAAGATTTTCCAGATTGGGACAATCCAAATATGGATAATC
>JALRAA010000011.1 GCA_023262645.1 Burkholderiaceae bacterium | reverse complement strand
CATGAGTTCTCAGTTGGTGTTTGCGGGTTTCACTTTGGACACGCATGTTCAAAGCCATTGGTTGATTGCAGGTACGTTGTTGTTGGCTGGATTGGCATTGTTTGAATGGCAACGCCAGCGTTTCACGCAGACATGGGAACAGGTTCAAGCCCAATTGGCCAATGCAGGAGCAAATGCATGAGCCAAACCCCTTCATTGGTTCTGCGCCATTTGCACAAGCAATTTGGCAAAACACAAATCATCCGTGGGGTAGATTTAACCGTCCAAGCGGGCGAACGCGTGGCCATCATCGGTCCCAATGGTGCAGGTAAATCGACATTGTTCAATTTAATCAGCGGCAGATTCGCGCCGACCAGCGGAGAGATCCACTTACACGGTCAACGCATAGACGGGCTCAAGCCCTTTGAAATCAATCGCCAAGGTTTGTCTCGCAGTTTTCAAATCACCAATATTTTTCCTAAGTTGAGTGTGTTTGAAAACCTTCGTTGCTCTGTGCTTTGGAGCCTGGGGCATCGCTACAGTTTTTGGACTTTTTTAAATCGGCTGAAAGATGCCAACGAATTGGCTCAAACATGGATGGAGCGTATCCAGTTGGCACACAAACGCGATGTGTTGGCCATGAATCTCACCTACGCTGAACAACGTGCCTTGGAAATTGGCATCACCATGGCCGGTGGCGCCGATGTGGTGTTGCTTGATGAACCCACGGCTGGCATGAGCAAAAGCGAAACCGAGCGATTTATCGCATTGATCAAAACCGTGACCCAAGGCAAAACCTTGTTGACGGTAGAGCATGACATGGGGGTGGTGTTTGGTTTGGCTGACAAGATTGCAGTGTTGGTATATGGCGAAGTGATTGCATTCGACACACCAGACAAAGTTCGCGCCAATGCCCGGGTACAAGAGGCCTATTTGGGCAGCTTGTCAGAACAAGGCCATTGACCATGTTGCATATTGACCAACTCCACGCGTATTACGGCAAAAGCCATGTGCTGCAAGGGGTGAGCTTTGACATCGCCCAAGGTGAAATCGTGGCGCTGCTCGGGCGCAACGGCTCGGGCCGTTCAACCACCGCCAAAGCGATCATGGGCTTGGTAGATTGCCACGGCACCATGACCTTTCATGGTCAGACCTTGGTCAATCGCAAACCGTTTGACATTGCCCACATGGGTATTGGTTATGTGCCAGAGAACCGCGATATTTTTCCCAAGCTGACAGTGCACCAAAATTTGCTGCTTGGCCTCAAAGGCAAAGTTCCCACAGGACGCTGGCATTTTGATGACATGTATCAACTGTTTCCGCGCTTGCGAGAACGCCAGCACACCGAAGCAGGTGTGTTGTCGGGCGGTGAACAGCAAATGTTGACGTTGTGTCGCACCCTCATGGGCGACCCTGAGCTCATCATCATTGATGAACCCACTGAGGGCTTGGCCCCCAAAATCGTCGAACAGGTCGGTGTGTTTTTGCAAGAGCTTCGTCACCGGGGTGTTTCGGTTTTGTTGATCGAACAAAAACTCACCATTGCGATGCAAATCTCTGACCGCGCCTTGGTCATGGGCCATGGCAGCATGGTGTTTGACGGCACGCCAGCCCGTTTACGAGAGGACGCAGCGGTTCGCAAAGAATGGCTGGAAGTCTGACAACACCTTAAAGCTTCGGTCTACAATCCGCAAAAAAGTACGATCGTTCTTTTTTTAATCCATCTCCATTCTCAAGGAACTGACATGAGTGCTGATTACGCTGTTCATGGCGATGTCGCCGTGATCTCCATGAATAACCCGCCCGTCAATGGACTGGGACTGGCCACCCGACAAGCCATCGTGCAGGGGTTGCAACAGGCGTTGTCTGACAACGCGGTCAAGGCCATCGTGGTCACGGGTGCAGGCAAGGCTTTTTCAGGCGGTGCAGACATCAAAGAATTTGGCTCACCCAAAGCGCTTCAAGAGCCGAATTTGCTCAGTGTGATATCTGCCATTGAAAACTGCAGCAAACCGGTGGTCGCCGCCATTCACAGCGTGGCCATGGGTGGCGGTCTTGAATTGGCGCTTGGTTGCCATTACCGCGTGGCTGCACCAGGTTGCGATGTGGCTTTGCCCGAAGTCAAGTTGGGATTGATCCCCGGCGCAGGCGGCACCCAGCGCCTACCCAGAGTGATTGGTGTCGAGGCGGCCTTGAACATGATCGTCAGCGGCGAACCCGTCAAGAGTGAAATGCTCGCCATGTTGCCTGGACAAAAATTGTTTGACCAAATGGCTGAATCCAAAGACAGTTTGCTGCAAGAAGCGATTGCATTTGCCCAAGGCGTGGTGGGCACCACGCCACTGCCGCTGGTTCGCAACTTGCCTTGTAAGCACCCCAACGCAGACGCTTTTTTCAAATTCAGCCACAACATGGTCAATGGCATGACCAAAGGCAAATACCCCGCGCCGCCCAAATGCATTGAAGCGGTGCAAAACGCCACCAAGATGAAATTTGACCAAGGCATGGCGGCTGAGCGCGAAATTTTCACCAACCTGATGTGGACCCCGGAATGTCGCGCACTGCGCCATTTGTTTGTGGCTCAACGCGCGGCTTCGAAAATCGACGATGTGCCCGCCGATACCCCGCAAAGAGACATCAAGTCGGTGGCCGTGATTGGTGCGGGCACCATGGGTGGCGGCATCAGCATGAATTTTCTCAACGCAGGAATTCCCGTCAAAATTTTGGAGATGAAGCAAGAGGCCTTGGACAAAGGTGTTGGCATCATGCGCAGCAATTATGAAGCGCAAGTCAAAAAGGGCAAGCTCAAAGAGGACAAACTCAAGCAGCGCATGGACTTGCTCAGCACCACCTTGAACTACGAAGATTTGAAAGACGCAGATCTGGTGATTGAAGCGGTTTTCGAAGAGATTGGTGTCAAGGAACAGGTGTTCAAAAAACTCGACGAAGTGATGAAGCCCGGTGCTATTTTGGCGTCCAACACTTCCACGTTAGATGTCAACGCCATTGCCCATTTCACCCAACGCCCACAAGACGTGGTGGGCCTGCATTTCTTCAGCCCTGCCAACGTGATGAAACTGCTCGAAGTGGTGCGTGGCGCAGACACCGCCAAAGACGTCATGGCCACGGTCATGGCGGTCGCCAAAAAAATCAAGAAAACCGCAGTGGTCTCTGGTGTGTGTGACGGCTTCATAGGCAACCGCATGATCGAACAGTACAGTCGCCAAGCGGGTTTCTTGATCGAAGAAGGTTGCACACCGCAACAGGTAGACAAGGCGGTTGAAAAATTTGGCTTTGCCATGGGCCCGTTTCGCATGGGCGACTTGGCAGGCAACGATATCGGGTGGGCGATTCGCAAACGCCGTTATTTGGAAAAGCCCGACATGAAATACAGCAAGACTGCAGACTTGTTGTGCGAAATGGGCCGCTTCGGACAAAAAGCGGGCAAGGGCTGGTATGACTACCAAGCTGGCAAGCGCGACGCGATACCCAGCAAAGAAGTCGAAGACATGATTGCAAACCACCGCCAGTCCTTGGGTATCGAGGTCCGCAAAATCGGCGAAGATGAAATCGTTCAGCGCTTGGTGTTTTCTTTGGTCAACGAAGCCGCGCATATTCTGGAAGAAGGCATTGCAGCGCGTGCCAGCGACATCGACATGGTCTATATCACGGGCTACGGCTTCCCCATCTACCGTGGCGGCCCGATGATGTATGCAGACCAATTTGGTTTGTTCAACATGGTTCAAGCCATGAACCGGTTCGCAAAAAACCCGCACGACGACGCATCATTTTGGCAACCAGCGCCCTTGCTCGCTCGCTTGGTCGCCGAAGGCAAAACATTCAATTAAGGAGTTCCCATGACCAACGCTGTCATTGTTTCCACTGCACGTACGCCCTTGGCCAAAAGCTGGAGAGGCGCTTTCAACATGACCCATGGCGCCACCTTGGGTGGCCACGCCGTCAAGCACGCCATTGCCCGAGCCGGCATTGATGCGGCCGACGTCGAAGATGTGATCATGGGCTGTGCCAACCCAGAGGGCGCAACCGGTGCCAACATCGCCCGGCAAATTGCATTGATGGCAGATTGCCCCATCACCGTCAGCGGTTTGACCGTCAACCGTTTTTGCTCATCCGGTCTGCAAACCATTGCATTGGCCTCACAGCGCGTCATCGCTGGCGAAGGCGATGTGTACGTGGCAGGTGGTGTAGAAAGTATTTCTTGTGTGCAACAAGAGATGAACCAACACATGCTCTCTGACCCCGCACTGATGAAGAAAAAACCAGAGATTTACTGGAATATGTTGCAAACCGCCGAGCAAGTCGCCAAGCGTTACAACATCGGCCGCGACCGCATGGACGAGTACGGCGCGGCCAGCCAACAAAAGGCCTGCGCTGCCCAAGCGGCTGGCAAATTCAACGATGAAATCGCACCGATCACCGTGCAAGCCGGCGTGGTCGACAAAGTCATGGGCATGATGACCAAACAGGTCACCGTGAGTGCAGACGAAGGTCTGCGTGAAGGCACCACAGTTGAAGGTATTTCAGGGATCAAACCGGCCATTCCCGGTGGCGTGATTGCGGCTGGCAATGCTTCTCAGTTTTCTGATGGCGCGGGTGCATGTGTGGTCACCAGTGAAGAGTATGCAGCCAAGCACAATCTTCAACCGCTTGGCCGTTTTTTGGGCTTTGCCGTGGCCGGATGTGAACCCGACGAAATGGGCATCGGCCCGGTGTATGCCATTCCCAAGGTGCTCAAACGCCTGGGCTTGACCATCAACGACATCGATTTGTGGGAACTCAACGAGGCGTTTGCTGTGCAAGTGCTGTACTGCCGCGACAAACTCGGCATTCCGCCTGAATTGCTCAATGTCAACGGTGGTGCGATTGCGGTGGGTCACCCCTACGGCGTCAGTGGCCAACGTCTGACCGGTCATGCGCTGATTGAGGGCAAGCGTCGGGGCGCTAAGCGCGTTTGTGTCACCATGTGCATTGGCGGCGGCATGGGCGCTGCAGGCGTGTTTGAAGTGCTCTGAATGTGGCAGTCATCCACAAGACAACCCGTCCTCCGAGACGGGTTTTTTTCTTTTAAAGTCACCCCATGACCCTGCGCAACACTGTCGATTTTTTGCTGTACGAATGGCTCCACACTGAGGGATTGCAAACCCGCGAGCGGTTTGCTGACCATTCACGCGAAACCTTTGATGCGGTGCTCGATACCTGTGAGCGCATTGCCCGCGAAAAATACGCGCCCTTCAACCGCAAGGTGGATGTGGAAGAGCCCTCGTTCGATGGCGACAAAGTGGTCTTGCCCGCATGCACACAGGAAGCCTTGAACGCTTATGCCGCCAGCGGCATGCTGAGTGCAGCCCAAGATTACGACGTGGGCGGCATGCAATTGCCTTACACCGTGGAAGCGGCGGCCAATGCATTTTTTGCGTGCGCTTCAGTGAGCATTGGCGCGAGCATGTTGACAGTGGCCAATGCCAATTTATTGATGGCGCATGGCAGTGAAGCGCAACGCAAAGTGTTTGCCTTCAACCAATTCAACGGTCGCTTCGCCGGCACCATGTGTTTGTCTGAACCCCAAGCGGGCTCATCGCTGTCAGACATCACCACCCGTGCTGTGCCTGATGGCGAAGACCATGCCGGAGACGCTCTGGGGCCGCGGTTTCGGCTCACGGGCTACAAAATGTGGATATCCACCGGCGACCATGAATTGACCGAAAACATTGTGCATTTGGTGTTGGCCAAAATTCCTGGCCCCGACGGCAAAACGGTTGCGGGCACCAAAGGTATTTCCTTGTTTATCGTTCCCAAGCATGTGGTCAATTCGCAAGGCGAGCTCACCGGCGAACGAAACGATGTGGCTTTGGCAGGGCTCAACCACAAGCTTGGTTGGCGCGGCACCGTGAACACCTTGCTGAATTTCGGCGAAGGCCGTTATTTGCCACGTGGCAAGCGTGGCGCTATCGGGTATTTAGTCGGCCAACCCGGCGAAGGTTTGCGTTGTATGTTCCACATGATGAATGAAGCGCGCATCGGTGTGGGTCTGGCTGCCACCATGTTGGGCTTGGCGGGGTACTACGCCTCCTTGGACTATGCACGCACACGCACGCAAGGCAGGCCTGTCGGTCCGGCAGGCAAAAACCCCGAAATGCCACCTGTGCGCTTGATCGACCATGCCGATATCAAGCGCATGTTGCTGGCTCAAAAAGCCTACGGTGAAGGGGCGTTGGCGCTGGGCTTGTATGGCGCCCGTTTGGTCGACGAATTACACACAGGCGATGCGGATCAAAAGCACCAAGCCCACTGGTTGCTCGAAGTGCTCACGCCCATCATCAAAAGCTGGCCCAGCGAATGGTGCCTAGAAGCCAACAGCCTGGCCATTCAAATCCATGGCGGTTATGGCTACACACGCGACTTTCCTGTGGAACAGTATTGGCGCGATAACCGATTAAACATGATCCATGAAGGCACCCACGGTATACAAGCCATGGATTTATTGGGACGCAAAGTGTTGCTGCAAGATGGCTTGGGGCTGCACATGCTGGGACAGCGCATACTCGCCACGTGTGCCCGCGCAAACACGGCCGACCAGATTCAACAGTCGAACGCTTTGACATCCGCTTGGACGAATGTGTGTCAGGCCACGCGCGATGCTTGGCAAGGCAATGACCCGGCGTTGTCTTTGGCGAACGCTGTCCCGTACATGCAGGCTTTTGGTCACACCGTGCTGGCTTGGATATGGTTGGATTTGAGTCTGGCCAGCCAAGGCGATGGGGCAGCGAACACCGGTAGGCGTTTGGCCTGTCAGTATTTCTTTCAATACGAATTGCCCAAAATCAGCGCGTGGCTGAAAGTGGTGCAATCGCAAGATGCCACCTGCGCTCATATGCCTGAAGACGCTTTTTGATTTCATCCCTCACTTCATCACGGAAAGACACCATGACACGCACTGTGAAACAACTTTTTGATATGACAGGCAAAACCGCTTTGGTAACCGGTGGGTCTCGCGGACTGGGTTTGCAATTGGCCCGCGCACTGGGTGAAGCCGGTGCCCGCATCATGATCAGTTCACGCAAAGAGGCAGACCTGCAAACAGCGGCGGCTGAACTGAAAAGCGCAGGTATCGATGTGCATTGGACAGCAGCTGACTGCGCCAACGAAAAAGACATTCACCGATTGGCCGCAGAAACCTTGAAAGCGTTTGGGCATGTCGATGTGCTGGTTAACAAAGCTGGTGCGGCATGGGGCTCACCTGCCGAAGACCATCCGCTGGAAGCTTGGGACAAAATCATGAACCTCAATGTGCGCGGCTATTTCATTCTCAGCCAATATTTGGGCAAGCACAGCATGATTGCTCGCCACAGTGGCAGCATCATCAACGTGGCGTCCATCGCCGGCCTGGGCGGCAACCCCAGTGGCATGAAAACCTTGGCCTACAACACCTCCAAAGCCGCCGTGATCAATTTCACCCGCGCATTGGCAGGAGAATGGGGTGAACATGGTATCCGCGTCAATGCGATTTGCCCGGGATTTTTCCCCAGCAAAATGACAGCGGGTTTGCTGAAAACTTTGGGTGAAGACACCTTGGCGTCGCATGCACCGTTGCGCCGTTTGGGTGACGACGAAGACCTCAAAGGCTTGGCTTTGTTGTTCGCCTCCGATGCAGGCAAACACATCACGGGTCAATGGATGGCAGTCGATGGGGGTGTCAGCGCCATTTGTGGTGGTTCTGATTCTTCACACGATACTTGATTTTTCATTCCTATAACCGCTATTTCCTTCGGAGACACACATGCCGCAAAACCCGCAAATCCATTTGGTCAGTCGCCCCAAAGGCGAGCCCTTGGCCGAGAATTTTCAATTGCTCACGCTCGACACCCCGCCGCTGGCCGATCAGCAAGTGCTGGTCAAACACGAATACCTGAGCCTTGACCCCTATATGCGCGGCCGCATGAACGATGTCAAAAGCTATACCTTGCCGCAACCGCTCAACAGCGTCATGATTGGGGGCACGGTCGGTGAAGTGGTGGAAAGCCGCCACCCCGGGTTTGCGCCGGGCGACAAAGTGGTGGGCATGGGTGGTTGGCAAACCTACAGCGTGGTCGACGCCAGCGCCCCGGGCATGCTGCGCAAAATTGACACCACACACGTTCCCATCAGCCATTATTTGGGAGCCGTGGGCATGCCGGGTGTGACCGCATGGCACGGCTTGGTGCGCATCATTGAACCCAAGGCGGGTCAGACCTTGACCGTCAGCGCTGCGAGTGGGGCGGTTGGCAGCGCCTTTGGTGCCTTGGCCAAAGCGCGGGGTTGTCGTGTTGTCGGTATCGCCGGTGGAAAAGACAAATGCGATTACGTCACCCACGAGTTGGGTTTCGACGCTTGCATAGATTACAAACAGCACAGCGATTATTTGTCCTTGTCCAAAGCACTCAAGGACGTGTGTCCCGATGGCATCGATGGGCATTTTGAAAATGTGGGTGGCATGGTGCTTGACGCCGTCATGTTGCGCATGAACCATTTCAGCAGCATCGCGGTATGCGGCATGATTTCTGGCTATAACGGCAACCCCATCCCCATGGCCAATCCCTCGCTGATACTGGTCAACCGCATGAAGGTGCAAGGCTTTATCGTCAGTGAACATCCTGCCGATTGGCCCGTGGCTTTGAAAGAACTTGGCGAACTGGTCGGCACGGGAAAATTCAAACCACGCGAAACCGTGGCTGTGGGTTTGGCCAATGCACCTGAAGCATTTTTTGGTTTGCTCAAGGGCAAAAATTTCGGCAAGCAAGTTGTCAAGATCTGAGGCCGCATGATTCTTCACCATTACCCCACCTCGCCGTTTGCTGAAAAAATCCGTTTGATTTTTGGCTACAAACACATGGAATGGCAGGGCGTTGAAATCCCCATGGTCATGCCCAAACCGAATTTGATGCCACTGACAGGTGGCTATCGCAAAACCCCTGTTCTGCAAATCGGCGCAGACATTTACTGCGACACCGCTTTGATTTGCGATGTGATCGAGCACAGTGTTCCCACACCGTCGCTCTACAACGCTGCACCGAAAGGCTTGGTGAGAACCGTGGCGCAATGGGCTGACAACCTGTTGTTTCCGGTGGCCATGGCGTACAACTTTCAACCCCAAGGCGCACAACACGTGATGGCGGGTATGCCGCCAGAGGTGGTCAAGGTGTTTGCCGAAGACAGAAAGGCCATGCGTGGCGGGGGTGCCCGGATGCCGCCAGCAGATGCCACGGCCATGTACAAAAGCCATTTGCGCCGCCTATCCACGATGCTGGAAGGACAACCCTTTTTACTGGGCGATAAGCCGTGTTTGGCAGATTTTTCTGTTTACCACTCTGTCTGGTTCACCTTGGTCAAAGTGCCCGTGATCGACCACATACTGGACGCCACCCCCTTGGTGCGCGACTGGGCGCACCGCATGGCAGCATGGGGACATGGCAAAGAACACACCATCAGCGCGGCGCAAGCTTTGCAAGTGGCCGCAGCAGCCCAACCCGCCCCTTTGAGTGACGATGTGTTTCAAGACGAGCACGGCATTCCCTTGGGCAGCGAAGTCACCGTTGCCGCCGAGAGTTTCGGCACAGAACCGACCACAGGCAAATTGGTGGCGGCCACGCGCACCCGTTTGACTTTGGAGCGCAACGATCCACAAGTGGGCAAATTGCATGTGCACTTTCCCCGCATGGGATTCATCATGAAAAAGGTGGATACATGATCAGCGACTTCAAAGGCAAGACCGCTGTGCTGACTGGCGGCGCATCGGGTTTTGGACTGGAATGTGCACGCATCGGTGCTTCTCTGGGCATGAACTTGGTGCTGGTCGATGTCCAAAAAGACGCATTGAAAACAGCACATGACGAAATGAAAGCCTTGGGTGTGCATGTCATGGCCAAGCGTGTCGATGTTTCGAATGCTGACGACATGCAAGAACTGGCGACTGCCGTACAAGAACGGTTTGGCGCACCGCATTTTGTTTTCAATAATGCCGGTGTGGGTGCGGGCGGTCTGTTGTGGGAAAACACTTTGCAAGACTGGGAATGGTTGCTAGGTGTCAACTTGTGGGGCGTGATCCACGGTGTGCGCTTGTTCACTCCGATGATGCTGCAAGCCGCCCAACAAGACCCGACATGGCAAGGCCATATCGTCAACACCGCCAGCATGGCCGGTTTGCTCACGCCGCCCAATATGGGTATTTACAACGTGACCAAGCACGCCGTGGTGTCGCTCACCGAAACGCTCTACCAAGATTTGAACTTGGTGACTGATCAGGTGAGTGCCAGCGTGTTGTGCCCTTACTTTGTTCCGACCGGTATCAACCAAAGCGAAAGAAACCGCCCCGGCCATTTGGCTGCGGCCCAGCCCACGCAAAGCCAACTCATTGGGCAAGCCATGAGCGACAAAGCCGTGAGCAGTGGCAAAGTCAGTGCAGGGCAAGTTGCGCAAATGGTGTTCGATGCCATCCGCGTCAACCAGTTTTATATCTACAGCCACCCCAAAGCGCTGGGGAATGCCAAAACCCGTTTCGACGCGATAGTGCAGGGCAGCAACCCACCCGATCCGTTTGCAGAACGTCCGGATATAGGCATTCAATTGAAACAGGCATTGCGCGGTCACTGAATTTTTCTTCTATGCGAGCTTTGTGTATTCACGCGGGTCCGCAAGCCATGGCCCATATTCGGTCAAACGGGCTAGGGCCGCAGCACATCAGCGTCATTCCCGGTGCGGCAGGCGGACCCAAGGGTTTGATACTCGGCCCCATCGACCGATATTTGTTTGACCAATGGTTACCTCGCAGCCAGCAACCGATAGATTTGGTGGGGGCCTCGATCGGTGCTTGGCGCATGGCCACCGCATGTTTGCCCGATCCCAAAGTGGAATTGCTCGCGCTTGAAGAGGCGTATGTACACCAACACTATGAATTGGCGCCTGGACAACATCGCCCTACGCCACAGCAAGTCAGCGATGATTTCGCAGCCAATCTGCGCCGCTTTTATGCAGGACGCATACACAAGGTGTTACAACATCCGCGCTATCGGTTGCATGTCATGACATCGCACGGACTTGGCGTGTTGCACCGCGACACGCCATTGCGCCGCACCTTGGGTTATGCCGGGGCATATCTGACCAATCTGGTCCACCGCAAAGCGATGTCAGCTTGGTTAGAGCGTGTGGTGTTTTCTTCGTCTTTTTTGGGCCATCCGCAACCTTTGCCTTTTCGCGTGCTCGATTACCGAACCCGGCATATCGCTCTAACGGAAGACAATTTTTTAGAAGCGGTTCAGGCCAGTTGCTCTATTCCGTTTGTGCTCAATGCGGTACACGATATTGCAGGCGCACCCAAGGGGGCATATTGGGATGGCGGCATCACCGATTACCACTTGCATTTGGATTACCGTGGTGCCAAAGGACTGACGCTTTATCCGCATTTTCAACAACACGTCGTGCCAGGGTGGTTGGACAAAAAATTGACTTGGCGCCACGCCGCCACGCCGTTTTTGGACACCACGGTGGTGTTGTCTCCGCATCCGGATTGGGTGAAGCAATTGCCCAACGGCAAGTTGCCCGACCGCAGCGATTTCATGACTTACAAGCGCGATTTACCGGGTCGCATCAAGGTATGGCAAACCGCTATCGCTGAAGCAGGCCGTTTGGCGGATGAATTGGCGCAATGGTTACAGCGGCCAGACCCCAGTGTGGTAGAGCCTTTGTAAGCTGTTTTTTGATCAAAGCCGCAGGAACATTTGGACATGGTCCATGCCCGCTTCTTGAAACACTTCACCTCTGCGGACAAAGCCTTGTCGCTGATAGAAATGTTCAGCAGTGCATTGGGCCGACAGCACCACTTCGGTGTCGCCGCGTTTTCGCGCGGCTTCGATCAAACCGTTGAGTACTTGGTCTCCAAGCCTCAAGCCACGCAACGTTTTTTTCACGGCCATGCGACCGATTTTGGAAACACCATCCACTGCGGGCAACAAACGGCCAGTGGCCACCGGCAGACCCATGCGGTTGCGCAACAAGGCGTGCAAACTCACAGGGTCTTGGTCATCCCATTCCAACGATTGGCTGACCCCTTGTTCTTCGACAAACACTTCGGTGCGCAATGCGCCGGCGACCGACTTCAACGCCCCCCAGCTCCCCAATTGAAGTTTGACCATGGGTTCACCTTGTTCGAAGCCCAGCAAGGTGTCACGCAATGCTTGTGGAACGGGTTTTGATGTTTGCGTGGTGGGGTCGGCATACACATAAATAAGCTCACCCGTCACCAACACTTGGTTCCCTCGAAATGCGCAAGCTTGGAAGGTGAGGGAAGAATTGCCAATGCGTTGACAATGTATGCCGATCTGCAGCAAATCGTCATACACCGCCGAGGCTTTGTATTCCAGGGTGGACTTGACCACATACAAATCACCACCTAAGTCGTGCATGGTTTTTTCGTAAGGCAAAACCAAATGTCGCCAGTAATCGGCCACTGCCGTGTCAAAGTACATCAAGTAGTGGCCATTGAACACGATTTTTTGCATGTCCACTTCTACCCAGCGCACGCGCAAAGGGTGAAGAAATCGAAAATCTTTTTTTTCCATGTTGGCAAAGCTGTCCGTTAAAGTCGCAGCATCCTACAACGCTCCGAGGGTCCACCATGTCCAGCATTCTCTACATCACGCAAATACACATCGAACCCGGCGCGATCAAGCGGCTTGCGCAAGAATGCCAACAGCACCACATAACGCGCCCGTTGATCGTGACCGATGCGGGTATCAAAGCTGCGGGTTTGCTGCAACATGCCCTTGATGCCTTGCCCGGTGTGGATTGCACGGTTTACGATGGCACGCCATCCAACCCCACGGAAGCCTCGGTGCGTGAAGCCACCCGCTTGTGTGTGGATAACCAATGCGATGGTTTGATTGCATTGGGCGGCGGCTCTTCCATGGACTGCGCCAAGGGAGTGGCCATCGCAGCCACCCATTCCGGGCCGTTGACCACCTACGCCACCATTGAAGGAGGCTCGCCGCGCATCACCGCCAAAGTCTTGCCTTTGATCGCTATTCCCACCACGGCGGGCACAGGCAGCGAAGTCGCCAGAGGTGCCATCATCATCGTCGACGACGGTCGCAAATTGGGTTTTCATTCATGGCATTTGGTGCCCAAAACCGCGTTGCTCGATCCCGATTTAACCATGGGCTTGCCGCCTTTGATGACCGCAGCCACCGGCATGGATGCGATTGCGCATTGCATGGAAACATTCATGTCCAGCGCTTTCAATCCACCTGCGGACGGCATTGCGCTGGACGGATTGCAACGCGGCTGGGCGCATATCCAAACAGCCACCCGCGATGGACAGAATAAACATGCAAGGCTGCAAATGATGAGCGCCTCTATGCAAGGCGCGCTGGCTTTTCAAAAGGGGCTTGGTTGTGTGCATTCGCTCAGCCACAGCTTGGGGGGCATCAACCCGAAGCTGCACCACGGTACGTTGAACGCCATGTTTTTACCCGCTGTGATTGCATTCAACGCCCATGCCGACTCTATGCAACAAGAACACCGACTGGCTCGCATGGCCCAAGCCATGGGATTGGCGCCTGGTAGTGATCCCGCCCAATC
>JALRAA010000119.1 GCA_023262645.1 Burkholderiaceae bacterium | reverse complement strand
GCCGGTTGCCACAGCCCCAACGGTGCAGGCATACCCGCGCAATACCCGCGCTTGAGTGGCCAACACGCCGACTACACCGCTTCGCAATTGACCCAATTCAGAGATGGGATTCGCAAAAACAACCTGCAAATGGGTCAGGTTGCTGCTAAATTGAATGACCGTGAAATCAAGGCCTTGGCTGATTACATTGCCGGTTTGAACTGATCCCCCGTCTTTTTTCATCCCCTCAAGGCTGACCCTGTGTCAGCCTTTTTTATGCTCAGGAGTTGCACATGCTGATTCGCAAAGACGATGGTTTTCTCCACCCCGTACCCAGTGAGATCACGCCGCCGCAGGTCTATGCACAAAGACGGTCTTTTTTGACACACCTCGGTGCGGCTGGTTTGTTGGCGTCTGGTGCAAGTGCTCTGGCGCAAACGCCGGTGCCTCGGCCTGGCAAATTGACGCCGCTTGACGCCAAGCCGTCTGCGCTAGCAGGTGCACAAGCCACAGAAAATATCACCACTTATAAGAGCGCGACCACCTACAACAATTTTTACGAGTTCGGCACCGACAAAGCCGATCCCGCCGAAAATGCGCACACGCTCAAAACCCGGCCATGGACAGTGGAGATAGAAGGCTTGGTGAAAAAACCTGGCAGCTTGTCGTTGGAAGAGTTGCTGAAACTCTCGGCCATGGAAGAGCGTATTTACCGTTTGCGATGCGTGGAGGGTTGGTCCATGGTCATTCCTTGGGTGGGTTTTTCTTTGTCAGAACTCATCAAAAAAGTCGAGCCATTGGGCAGCGCCAAGTTCGTGGAATTCATCACCTTGGCCGACCCCAAAACCATGCCTTATGTGGGCTCTCGGGTGTTGAGCTGGCCCTACACCGAAGGCTTGCGCATGGATGAAGCCATGCATCCCCTGACCCTTTTGACCTTTGGCATGTATGGCGAAGTGCTGCCCAACCAAAACGGCGCACCCGTGCGTATCACCGTGCCTTGGAAATACGGTTTTAAGAGCGGCAAGAGCATCGTGAAGATTCGTTTCACCGAAAAACAGCCACTCACCGCGTGGAACAAAGCCGCCGCCCATGAATACGGTTTTTATTCCAATGTGAACCCCACGGTAGACCACCCGCGCTGGAGCCAGGCCACCGAGCGACGAATCGGCGAGGGCGGTTTGTTTGCCAAAAAAATCAAAACCCAGATGTTCAACGGTTACGAACCGCAAGTCGGCCAGTTGTACGCGGGCATGGATTTGGCCAAAAACTTCTGACACCTGTTGGACGCGTTGCACTTGTCATGCTGAATAAGGTGTCGTGGCAACAAGCACTGCTGTCGCCGCGCGCGCATGGGTGTTGGTATGCCATGTTGGCGCTGCCTTTCGCTGGCTGGGTGTGGGCGGTATTCCATGATGCGCTGGGTGCCAACCCCGCCGAGGCCTTGAGCCGCTCCAGTGGCGATTGGACTTTGCGTTTGTTGTGTCTGGTGCTGGCAATCAGCCCGCTGCGCGACTTATTGAAGGCACCTGTGTTGCTGAGGTTTCGGCGCAGCACCGGCGTGGCGTGCTTTGTGTACGCCAGTTTGCATCTGCTGTGCTATGCATGGTTTGACCAAAACCTTGAAATCAACGAGATAGCCAAAGACTTGGTGAAACGGCCATTTATATGGTTGGGAATGCTAGGTTTTGTTTTCATGCTGCCGCTGGCATTGACCTCTTCGAACGCGGCGGTTCGTTGGTTGGGCGGCAAACGCTGGCAGAAGCTGCATCGTCTGGTGTATGTGCTGCCGGTGTTTGCCTTGTTGCATTTTTATTGGATGCGGGCCGGCAAAAACAATTATGAAGAGGTGTGGGTTTACACCTTGGTGTTGGGCGTGTTGCTGGCGTGGCGAGTTTGGGGAAAAGGCAAAACTTCACCACGCAGCTGATCTGCCATGGTTTCACGCTGTCGAATCACATGGGCTTGGTTTCCGTCCACCAACAGCTCGGCAGCGCGACCCCGGGTGTTGTAGTTGCTGGCCATGCTCATGCAATACGCACCGGCTGACAACACCGCCAGCTTTTCGCCAGCTTGTATGTTCAGCAACCGGTCACGCCCGATCCAGTCACCGCTTTCGCAAACCGGCCCCACCACGTCGTACAACTGCGCTGGCTTGTCGGTGTGCACCAATGGCACGATTTGGTGAAACGCTTCGTACATCGCGGGGCGCGGCAAATCGTTCATGGCGGCATCGATGATGCAAAAGTTTTTTTGCTCGCCGGGCTTGAGGTATTGCACCTCGCTCAGGCACACGCCCGCGTTGCCAACCAAGGAACGGCCCGGTTCGATCATCAAACGCCGTTGTCCAAAGCCGCGTGCATCCAACCGAGCCAGCAGCGCTGACCACAGCGAATCGGCGGCAGGCGGGGTGTCGTTGTTGTAGTTGATGCCCAGACCGCCACCAAAATCGAGGTGGTGAATGCGAATACCCGCTTTCTCAATCTGTTCGACCAGGTCCAGCACCTTGTCCAATGCGTCCAGGTAGGGCTCGCTGGTGGTGATTTGAGAGCCGATATGGCAATCGATGCCCACGACCTTCAAGCCGGGCAATTGGGCTGCATGCTGGTAGGCCTGCAATGTGCGCTCGTGCGCGATGCCAAATTTGTTGCCTTTGAGACCGGTGGATATGTAAGGGTGGGTTTTGGGGTCCACGTTCGGGTTGACGCGGATGCTGACCGGGGCCACTTTGCCCAAAGACACAGCCACTTGGTTGAGCACATCCAACTCTGCTTCGCTTTCGACATTGAAGCAAGCAATGCCTGCTTGCAACGCCATGCGCATTTCAGCACGGGTTTTGCCCACGCCAGAAAAAATCACATCTGCAGCCTGCCCACCCGCAGCCAGCACCCGTTCGAGTTCGCCAGCAGACACGATGTCAAAGCCACAACCCGCTTGGGCAAACACCTGCAACACGCCCAAGCTGGAATTGGCTTTCATGGCGTAATGCACTTTGGCATCCCGACCGACAAACGCCCGTTGGTAGGCGGCCAAGGCATGCAACATGGCCGCTTTGGAATAGACAAACAAGGGGGTACCGTGGGTGTTGGCCAAGTCTTGCAGCCCCATGTCCTCGATGAACAGTTGAGAGTCGCGGTAAGCCAGAAACGGCGCGCCTGGCAGTGGGGTAGAGGTCATGAAACGGTTTCAGTGAAGCCAAACTCAGCGTTTGGCGGGGCTGTCAGATGGCGAAGACGGAATCAGCACATCGGGGAACTTGGCGCGGTCTCTGGATTCAGGCTCGGTGGGTAACACCAATTCGCCCTTCATGCCGCAGCCCATGACCATGGTGATCGCCAGGGCGAGCAGGCTGCCTAGAATCGCTGATTTCATGACGAAATTGTAATAGCCGCTCCCACACCGAGCAGTTCACCACAGAGAAACCAACGCAGATGACCGATAACGAATTCATGGACCAAGCCGAGCGCTTGTTGCAACAACTGGAAAAAGCCTGCGACCTGCTCAACGAACAGGCCGATATAGACATTGACAACCAGCGGGTCGGCGGCATGGTCACCATCACCTTTCCCAACCGCAGTCAATTGATAGTGAACCTGCAAAAACCGTTGCACGAAGTCTGGTTGGCAGCGCAAAGCGGGGGTTACCACTATCGGTTTGATGGCGCACTTTGGCAAGACACCAAAGGCCAAGGCGAGTTTTGGGAGCAACTCACGAAAGATGCCAGCGAACAATTTGGCGCGGCTTTGCATTTTTCGCGTTAAAGCCATGCTGTCACGGCTTTCATGTGCGTGATCAGTCTTTGAACATATCCAAGATTTTCTTTTTCTCGGGGTCGGCTGCCGCGCCTTCAGCATCGCCCGCTTTGCCATCGATACCCAAAGTGGTCACACCATTACCGTGCGCGAACTCGCTGAAAAACCAGTCGTTGCCTTCAAACACCACGCCAGAGGGAACCGGCATGCCACCAACGGGCGTGTTTTTCAAGGCATGTTGCATATAAGTGATCCAAACCGGCAAGCTCAAGCCGCCACCGGTTTCGCGGTCGCCGAGTTTGCGCGGCGTGTCATAGCCGATCCAAGTCACCGCAGTGAGGCTGGCGTGGTAGCCGGCAAACCAGGCGTCCATGGAGTCGTTGGTGGTACCTGTTTTGCCGTAGATGTCACCGCGTTTGAGCGTGGCTTGGGCACGCATGGCGGTGCCTGAACGGGTCACTTCTTGCAGCAAATGGCTGATGACAAATGCGTTGCGTGGTTCGATGGCGCGTGAACGTTCGTCCAATTCAATCGGCGTGTAGTTGGACAACACCTTGCCCAAGGGATCGGTGACCTTGGTGATCAAATAAGGTTTGACCAAATACCCGCCGTTGGCAAACACCGAATAGCCGAGAGCCACTTGCATGGGTGTGACTGAACCCGCACCCAGTGCCATGGTCAGATAAGGCGGATGTTTTTCGGGATCGAAACCAAAGCGGCTGATCCACTGTTGCGCATTTTGTGGACCGACAGCCTGCAGGATGCGGATAGACACCATGTTTTTGGATTTCGCCAACGCTGTTTTCAAGCTCATCACGCCTTCAAACTTGCCGTCGTAATTTTTAGGTTCCCAAGCTTGGCTGCCAGTGGCGGCGGCATCAAAAAACAACGGTGCGTCATTGACTTGGGTGGTGGCGGTGAATCCTTTTTCCAAGGCGGCTGAATAAATGAATGGCTTGAAGCTCGAGCCTGGTTGACGCCATGCCTGGATCACATGGTTGAATTTGTTTTTCTCGAAATCAAATCCCCCAACCAGCGAGCGAATGGCACCATCGACCGGATCGATAGCCACGAATGCGCCTTCAACCTCCGGCAACTGGGTCAGTCCCCATTCGCCTTTGGGATTTTTGGCCACCCGCACCACTGCCCCCGGGCGAAGTTTGATGTTGGCGGGTGCCTTCTCGGACAAGCCTGAAGTCACGGGTTTCAAACCGTCTCCGGTGATGTCCAGTATTTCGCTGTTTTGGCGCATCACACGCACTTTTTTGGGTGTGGCTTCGAGCACCACGGCGCTGAGCAAATCGCCTTTGTCACCGGCTTCAATCAAGGCATCGTCGATCGCATCTTCTAACTCGCGCGGGTTGGTGGGCAAGTCGATGAATTTCTCCGGCCCACGGTAGACCTGTCGCAATTCGTAGTCCAAGATTCCGCGACGCAACGCTTGGTAAGCAATTTCTTGGTCTTCGGCTTTGATCGTGCGGTAAGGTTCATTTTTGGCATTCAATACAGCTGCAGACTCGTTTCCGAGTGAAAATTCATGAATGCTTCCTAGGTAAGTATCAATAAATTGCCTCAAATTCTGATCAAAAGATTCACCATAATCCAACAGTAGCTCTTCTCCTTTCAATATATCTTTAGTTGCCACTAGATCCATGATGTGGACAAAAGGACTGACACCTTCTTCTTCAATAGTTTCAATATCCATTTCTAAGTATTGCTGGTCGTGATAGTCTTTTTCAGACCAAACAAACTTGACATTTGCCGTTAAGTCTTTATGGGTAGCATGATTGATTAAGTTCACTCCAGTTCCATACGGATAAAACACGAACGGGCTTTTAGGATGTCCAAGAACGTAATTTGCAACTAATTGTATCT
>JALRAA010000118.1 GCA_023262645.1 Burkholderiaceae bacterium | reverse complement strand
CAACTTTGCCGAGCCCACATGAAGCAAGGCGACGGCATACGCGCCTTGGTCATCAACACCGGCGTGGCCAACGCGGGCACGGGTCAAGACGGCTTGAACCATGCGTTCGCGGTGTGCAGTGCATTGGCCAACCAACTTGGCGTCAAGCCGCAACACATACTGCCTTTTTCAACCGGCGTGATCATGGAGCCGTTGCCAGTTCAGCGGATCGTCGATGGCTTGCCCAAAGCGCTGTCGGCACGCGCAGAAAACCATTGGTCGCTGGCTTCTCAAGCCATCATGACCACCGACACCTTGCCCAAAGCGACCAGCCGTCAAATTCAACTAGAGGGTCGCACGGTCACCATCACCGGCATGTCCAAAGGGGCAGGCATGATTCGCCCGAACATGGCCACCATGCTGGGGTTCTTGGCCACCGATGCGGCCATCGATTCAACGCTGATGCACTCGTTGGCCCACGAGTTGGCCGAAGCTTCTTTCAACCGCATCACCATCGATGGCGACACATCTACCAACGATTCGTTCGTAGTGATCGCCACCGGCAAGGCAGGTAATGCCATGGTGACCGATTGGCAAAACCCGGCGGCGGCAATGCTGAAACAAGCTTTGATCGACGTAGCCACGTGGTTGGCGCAGGCCATCGTGCGTGACGGTGAGGGCGCCACCAAATTCATCACGGTTCGGGTGGAAGGCGGACGCGACAGTGCCGAATGCCGCCAAGTGGCGTATGCGATCGCGCATTCGCCTCTCGTGAAAACCGCTTTTTTTGCCAGCGACCCTAACCTCGGTCGCATATTGGCTGCTGTGGGGTACGCGGGCATTGCCGATTTAGACCAAGCATGCATTGATTTGTATTTGGACGATGTGCATGTGGCCACGCGCGGCGGCCGTCACCCCGATTACCGCGAAGAAGACGGGCAACGCACCATGAAGCAAGACGAAATCACGGTGCGGGTTTTGTTGGGCCGTGGTCAAGCGCACGACCAAGTGTGGACTTGCGATTTGAGCCATGAATACGTCACCATCAACGCTGACTACCGCAGCTGAACCATGAACGACGCTTTCGAACGCATGCTGCACCGCGCCGAATTATTGATGGCACGCATCGAACTTGTCTTGCCGCAACCGTTGCACGCACCCGACTGGAATGCGGGCATTGCGTTTCGTTACCGCAAGCGCAGCAGTGGCCACGGGGTACTGGAAGCCGTGCGGCATGTTGGCCAAATGTCTTTGGATGATTTGAAAGAAATCGATCCGCAAAAGGAAAAAATCCAGCGCAACACTCTGCAGTTTTTGCAAGGCAAACCCGCTAACAACGTGTTGCTGACCGGGGCACGCGGCACAGGCAAATCGTCCTTGGTCAAGGCCTGTTTGAACACCTACGCCAGCCAAGGTTTGCGTTTGATCGAGGTCGACAAGCAAGACATGGTCGATCTGCCAGACATCATTCAAGTGGTGGCTGAACGCGCTGAAAAATTTATTGTGTTTTGTGATGATTTGAGTTTTGATGAAGGTGAGCCAGGGTACAAAGCACTCAAATCCATACTGGATGGCACGGTGGCCGCAGCCACGCCGAATGTGTTGATTTATGCCACCAGCAACCGACGCCATTTGTTGCCCGAATACATGAAGGACAACCTGAGCTACACACATACCGATGACGGCGAAGTGCATCCGGGCGAAGTGATCGAAGAAAAAATTTCGCTCTCCGAGCGTTTCGGTTTGTGGGTCAGTTTTTACCCGTTCAGCCAAGACGAATATTTGCGTATCGTTGACCAATGGTTGTCTGCGTTGCAGGTGCCTGCTTCTCTGTGGCCGCAAGCGCATCCTGAGTCTTTGGTTTGGGCCTTAGAACGAGGCTCACGCAGTGGGCGTGTGGCTTACCAATTTGCGCGAGACTTTGCGGGGCGCATGGGTACCAGCGGTACATGAATCCACATGCTTCATCCACATTGCGCGTGGTGGATGCCCATCTGCCTCGCGCCGATGCCGCAGACAGGCCGTTGATTCAAGTGGCGGTGGGTGTGTTGTTGGCCGAGAACGGCCAGTTTTTATTGACCACCCGCCCCGAGGGCAAAGCCTATGCAGGCCATTGGGAATTTCCGGGCGGAAAAATAGAAACGGGTGAAACCATCGAGCAAGCGCTGACCCGTGAGTTGCATGAAGAACTGGGCATTCAAATCACCCAGGTCTCACTCTGGCGCACCGAGCAAATCGATTACCCGCATGCTTGGGTGGAGTTGCACTTTTGCAAAGTCACCCAATGGCAAGGCGCGCTGCAAATGAAAGAGGGCCAACAATTTTCTTGGCAGCAACTGCCTGTGACCGTGGCGCCGGTGCTGGCAGGAACCGTGCCGGTGCTGGAGTGGTTGGCTCAGGCGCAGAGCTCGATTTCAAATTCTGCGTTGCCCACTGCGGTTTGAGGCTTGCCTTCCCAGTTTTGGTGAATCAAGCGCACCCACACCATCATGCGGTTACCGCTGATCTCGGGCACCAAGCCTTGTGATTCGTCGATAAACAACCGCATCATTTGAAATCGCCCTTGTGGCAGGGCCTGTTGGAATTGGCCTTGGTTGGCGACCACACGCTGGGGTGAACCGCTTTCTCTGAGCAAGCGCATCAACAAACTGACACTGTCTTGCAGCGTTTTCAAAGGCTCAGACCATTTCAAAATGTCTTTGCGCCGCAGGTCTGCATCCCGTTGTTGCCATGCGTGGTAACCCGGCAGGTCGAAGGCACAGGTGCCACCCGGCACGGCCACACGGTTACGCAGGCTGCTGAGGAAATCACTTTCGGTCACGCATTGGCTCAGTCGAGCAGCCTGGGTGTTGAAGCCTTGCAAACATTTTTCGATGTTGCCCAGCAATTCATCGAGCACGGCTTCTGAGACAGAGGGGTTGCCACGGTAACTGCTGAACTGTTGCTTGTGTCTTTCCAGTTCTTTGAGAATGTCGGATTTCAAATCAGATCTGCCACCGACATCGATGATTTCAAACAAAGTGGTGAGCGCGAAATGGTGGTCAATTTCGGAGGACCTCAATAACAAGTGTTCAAAACGCCCGAGCAAATATTCCAACCGCAAGTAGGTGCGAATTCGTTCGTTGAAAGGGTGTTCGTAGAGAATCACGAGAAGCGCACAGGTGTGGGGTTATTGACACACGAAATGATAACCGCTGTTAGCAGCCGTTCGAGGCCATATCAGCTTATATGTGCAGCACAATTGCCTGCGCTTCGCGTTCGAGTTGTCCGATGTCGTCGACATCGTTGGCAACCACCCAGTCTGCTGCAGCCAGCCGTTTTTCGCGGCTGGCTTGGGTGGCCATGATCGCCTGAACTGCCTCTGCCGCCATGCCGCTGCGCTGCATGACCCGGCGGATTTGCGTGTCCTGCGAGCAATCGACCACCAGCACTCGGTCAACTTTTTGGCGCCAATGAGCAGACTCGACCAACAAAGGAATATCCAACACCACCAAGGGTTTTCCCTGATTAATCAGTTGTGTTTCTTGTTCTGAGACCGCTGAAAGAATGCGTGGATGCAGCAAAGCTTGCAACCGCATCCGCGCCTCCGGCTGAGAAAAAACCAACGCTCGCATGCGCTCGCGTGCCAAGCTGCCGTCTGCCGCGATGAACGCTGGCCCGAAGGTTTTTTCAATATCGGGCATGGCCGCGCCATGGGCAGCGGTCAATTGCCGCGACAAGGCATCTGCATCAATCAGGTCCACGCCGCGCGCGACCAAGAGTTGCGCCAGCGTGGACTTGCCACTGCCGATGCCTCCGGTCAAGCCAATGCGTCTGAATGCGGTGTGCGACATGTCAGCGAGTCTATAAGACCGCACTTCACATCACCTGACCCAATTGAAACACCGGCAAATACAAGGCAATCACCATGCCGCCAACCAATCCACCCAGCACGACCACCAACAACGGTTCGATCAGTTGCGTGAGCGAATGCACTTGCTGCTCGAGCGCTTCGTCTTGCGCATCAGCGGCTTTGCCCAACAATGCTGACAGGCTTCCCGATTGCTCCCCGAGGTCAATCATTTGAACCAATAGGGGTGGAAACAGACCGGTGAATTCAGCGCCGAGCTGATGCGATCTGAATTCGAGTTGCCGAAGGGCTTCGGCAAGCCCAATGCCTTTGAATACCGCGTCGCGTATTCGCAAACTTGCCATCGCGTACACGCGGTTGCCACACGCGCCCGCCACCGTTTCCAATGTGTCGAGCAACGGCACACCGGACTGCATCAGCATTGCCATGCAACGCGTCCAAACCGCCAAGTTGGCGTTGGTCACCACAGGTGCAAGCAGCGGAAGACGAAGGGCGCGCAAGGCAACCCACCATTGAAACCGGGGGTTGGTCCGGTAGCGTTGTCGGACCAGCCAACCCACCGTGACCAAAGCACCCAACATCGGCAATCCCCCTCGCAACAAGGCATCACTCAAACCCAAAATCAGCCGTGTGGCCCAAGGTAGCTCGGCACCTAAAGAAGCGAATATCGATTGAAACACCGGCACCAACCACACCAATATGACGGCCACCACCCCGAGTGCAATCAGCAACACCGCTACCGGATAGACCAAGGCCATGCGCACTTTTCGCAGCAACTGTTGTTGGCGTTCGGTGTGCCATGCAAGCCGGTTGAGCATGTCATCCAAGTTGCCCGACAGTTCCCCGGCAGCGACCATTTGGCAATACAACTCGGAGAACACGCGGTGCTGCCGCAAGGCTGCTTGCAATGACAAGCCTGCGGCAATCTGTTGTCGCAGCTGCTCGACCACGGGTGCCATCGGTTGACCCGCCAGCCCTTTGTGTATAGCTTCCAATGACTGCAACAGTGGCACACCTGAGGACACCAAGGTTGCCAGTTGTCGGGTGAAACCGGTCAATTCGCGCGCACTGACAGTTCGTTGACGCACGGGGGTGTGAACAAACCGGTCAGCAGATGAAGCGCTGCCCATTTCAGACCTGTTACTCATGCGTGGCAGCCATGACTTCTTCGACGGTGGTTTCGCCCAAAGCCACTTTGGACATGCCCGCCTCACGCAAACTCCTCACGCCTTCTCGTGCGGCTTGGGCCGCGATTTCGCTCGCACTGGCTTGTTGCAACAACAAAGGTTGCAGTGAAGCCGTGATGGGCATGACTTGGTGAATGGCTATTCGGCCAGCGTATCCACCTAAGCACTGAGAACAACCCACCGCTTGAAAACCAGGTGAATCAGGCGAGGGTTGCTTGCATGCGTCACACAATCGACGCAGCAGGCGTTGTGCACAAATCAGTCGCACACTGCTGGCCAAATTGAATCCGGCAATGCCCATGTGGTTGAGCCGCGTCAATGTGGAAGGCGCGTCGTTGGTATGCAATGTAGACAAGACCAGGTGCCCGGTTTGAGAGGCTTTGACAGCGGTATCTGCCGTCGCAAAGTCCCGAATTTCACCGACCATCACAATGTCCGGGTCTTGGCGCAGCAAGGCGCGCAATGCCACGTCAAAGGTCAAGCCAATGCGTTCGTTCACGTTGATTTGGTTGGCACCGGCCAGCACAATTTCAGAAGGATCTTCTACCGTGGCGATGTTGACCGAGGGCGTATTCAAATGGTTCAAGCAGGTGTAGAGGGTGACCGTTTTCCCCGAACCCGTGGGGCCGGTGATCAGCACCAAGCCGTT
>JALRAA010000117.1 GCA_023262645.1 Burkholderiaceae bacterium | reverse complement strand
CAAGTGCCGGGCAGCCGTGATTGGTTGGTGCACTGTGGTTCGCTCAGCAAAGTGTTGTCTCCCGGTTTGCGTATCGGTTGGATGGTGGCGCCGCCCGAGTTGTTGGCGCGCGCCACCATGTGTAAACAATTCAGTGATGCCCACACTTCTACGTTTGCGCAGGCCACAGCCGCTAAATATTTGCAAGCCGATCGCATGCCCGCGACATTGCAAAACGTACGCCGTGTGTATGCCAGTCGGGCCCGTGCGATGGCCCAAGCACTGCACCAGCACTTGGGCGAAGGACTGTCATTCCATGCGCCGCAAGGCGGATTGTTTGTGTGGGCCCAACTCACGGGGAAAACCGGTCACACCACCGATGGCCGTCTTTTGGCGCAACGAGCGATCGACAAAGGCGTGGCTTTTGTACCGGGTGCTCCGTTTTTTGCGAATGACCCCGACAACAGCACCATACGTTTGAGTTTCGCCACCGCAGACGAGCACAAAATTGCAGAAGGCATTGAGCGATTAGGCGCTGCGTTGCGCGAAACCCGTCCAAGCCATTGATGGTTTTATAAAAAGACGCGAGGACAGGCTGATGATCACTGACCTGCGAATGCCTGATAGGCAGCGGCATCCATCAACTGGTCGAGTTCAGTGGCTTGGTTGAGTTGCACTTTGTAAAACCAACCCGCGCCTTCCGGGTCGGAATTGGCCAATGACGGGTCAGCACGCAGTTCTTCGTTGACCTCCAGCACTGTGGCACTGACGGGCATGTGAACATCGGCTGCGGCTTTGACCGACTCCACCACGCCTGCCACACTGCCTTGTTCAAATGCTTTGCCTGTTTCAGCGAATTCCACAAACACAATATCGCCCAAGGTGTCTTGGGCATGCACTGTGATGCCGACAAAAACGGTGCCTGCTTCAACGCGCACCCATGTATGTTCTGAATGGTATTGGGTCATGCTCACATTCCTGCGTAATTCGGGCCACCGCCGCCTTCAGGCGTGACCCACACAATGTTTTGCGTGGGGTCTTTGATGTCGCAAGTTTTGCAATGCACGCAATTTTGGGCGTTGATTTGCAAGCGGTCTTCTCCGCTGTCTGCTTTGACATATTCATAGACACCGGCAGGGCAATAGCGTCCTTCGGGGCCGTCATACAAACCGAGGTTGATTTGAACGGGCACGCCTTGGTCTTTCAACGTCAGGTGCGCGGGTTGGTTTTCTTCGTGGTTGGTGTTGCTGATGAACACACTGGAGAGTTTGTCGAATGACAAAACGCCATCGGGTTTCGGATAAGAGATGCGATGCGAATTGGCTGCATGTTGCAAAGACTCGTGATCTGCTTTGTGGTTGTGCAGCGTCCACGGCGGTGTGGAGACGCCGATCTTTGGCAAAAACCATTGCTCAATACCGGTCATCAGCGTGCCCAGCCATTTGCCTTTCTTGAACCAGTTTTTGAAATTGCGGGTTTGGTGCAATTCGGTGTAGAGCCAACTTTGGCGAAATGCTTGCGGATATGCACTCAGCATGTCCAGCGATCTGCCTGACTGAATGGCGTCAAATGCAGCTTGCGCGGCCAGCATGCCCGATTTGATCGCTGCGTGGCTACCCTTGATACGGGCGGCATTCAAAAAACCAGCATCGCATCCCAGCAATGCACCACCGTTGAACACCAAATCGGGTAAGGCCTGTGGCGTGCCGTTGTTGATCGCGCGTGCACCGTAACCTATGCGTTTGCCGCCTTTGAGGTGCTTTGCGATCGAGGGATGCGTTTTCCATCGCTGCATCTCTTCAAACGGACTCATATAGGGATTGCGGTAATCCAAGCCCAGCACAAACCCCAACGTGACTTGGTTGTCGGCAAGGTGATAGAGAAAACCGCCGCCAAAGCTGTTGTCTTCGATCGGCCATCCGGAGGTGTGAACCACCAACCCCGGTTTTGCCAGTGCTGGGTCAATTTCCCACAATTCTTTGATGCCAATGGCAAATGTTTGTGTGTCTTTGCCTTTGTTCAATCCGAACCGCTCGATCAATTGTTTGCCCAAGTGACCGCGTGCGCCTTCGGCAAACAAAGTGTATTTGGCATGCAATTCCATACCGAGTTGGAAATGGTCTGAAGGCGTGCCATCTTTGGATAAACCGACATGGCCCGTGGCCACGCCTTTGACAGCGCCTGCCTCGTCGTACAGCACTTCAGCAGCAGTGAACCCGGGAAATATTTCTACGCCTAAGTTTTCGGCTTGTTGTGCCATCCACTTGACCACATTGCTTAACGACACCACATAACAGCCATGGTTGTGAAAGTTGCGTGGCATCAACCAAGACGGTGTGGCGGTATGCCCAGTGGCCGACAACACCAGCAATTCGTCGCCCGTGACAGCTTGGCTCAGTGGCGCCCCCATGGATTGCCAATCCGGAAACAATTCATTCATGGCGCGGGGATCCATGACAGCGCCAGACAAGATATGCGCGCCCGGCTCCGAGCCTTTTTCAATCACCACCACCGATACCTCTTTGTCGGCTTGTGCGGCCAGTTGTTTGATGCGAATGGCGGCGGCCAGTCCAGCAGGCCCTCCACCAACCACTACCACGTCGTATTCCATGGCATCGCGAGGGCCGAATTGTTCAAGCAAGGATGAGGGCGTCATAGCGTTTTGCAGTGGTGTCAATAGAGCGACAGATTCTATGCTTTGCATGCCAAAGCCCTTGGTGATAATGGCAAGGCCCGCATGGACAAATGCTTGGCAAAGCACCGCGTGTCAGCGTTGTTAATTTACACAGGAGTTCAACATGTCTTACAGCTTGGATTTATCGGGACGCGTGGCCTTGATCACCGGGGCATCGAGCGGGCTGGGTGCGCAGTTTGCCCGCACCTTGGCCGGCGCTGGAGCGGCAGTGGTATTGGCCAGCCGGCGTGTTGAAATGCTCAAGACCTTGCGCGCCGACATTGAAGCGGAAGGCGGTGATGCACATGTGGTCAGTTTGGATGTGACCAGCCGCAAAAGCATTGACAGCGCGATTGAAACCGCTGAAAAAGACGTAGGCCCCATCGATATTTTGGTCAACAACTCTGGCGTGAGCACCACCCAGCGGTTGGTGGATGTGCGTGAAGAAGATTTCGACTTTGTCTTTAACACCAATGTGAGAGGTGCTTTTTTTGTGGCCCAAGCCGTGGGCACCCGCATGTTGGCCAGATCAAAAGGCTTGGCCCCGGGTACGTTCGCAGGCGGGCGCATCATCAATATCGCTTCGATGGCCGCGCTTCGCGTGCTGCCGCAAATTGGCATCTATTGCATGAGCAAAGCCGCCATGGTGCAAATGACCAAAGCCATGGCCTTGGAATGGGGCAAACATGGCATCAATGTGAATGCCATTTGCCCGGGCTATATCGACACCGAAATCAACCACCACCATTGGCAGACCGAGCAAGGCCAAAAGTTGGTGAACATGTTGCCTCGCAAACGTGTCGGTCAGCCCAAAGATTTAGACGCTCTGCTGGTGATGTTGGCCAGTCCGCAAAGTGAATTCATCAACGGTGCCGTGATTGCAGCCGACGACGGGTTCGGCGTATGAGGATTGAAATTCCCGAACATAAAAAATGGGTGTTCGACAAAGTCATTGCCATTCGGTGGGGTGACATGGACGCCATGGGGCACCTCAACAACACGAGTTATTTCCGTTTTTTAGAAACGGCGCGTATCGATTGGATGACACAACTCGGTTGCACGCCTTTGCCCACCGGAGAGGGGCCGGTCATCATCAATGCGTTTTGCAATTTTTATAAGCAGTTTGAATACCCGGGGGATGTCTTGATCAAGATGTATGTCAGCGACCCGGGACGCAGCAGTTTTGAATCGTGGGCCACGCTGGAGCGCACCGATATGCCTGGTGTTATCCATGCGGCTGGTGGTGCCACAACGGTATGGGTAGATTTTCCCGCGCAGAAATCTGTGCCTTTGCCGGCTTGGTTCAAAGACATCATCAGCTGATCAGCCATTGATACATACAAAATTGCATGCAGATAAATAGCTTTTAAGGTATCAATATAACCACGGAAATAGCTCGATATATTTAGTTTTCGTATAAGATGGTCGCAGGTCTCAGCAACGACAAACAGCGACATCCACATGCGCAAGCAACCCATACAAAAGCGAGCTCAGCTCACCATTGAGGCTATTTTTCAAGCCACGGCTCAATTGGTTGAGCGCGATGGAATGGCTGGGTTGACGACCAACAAAATTGCAGCAAAAGCCGGGTTTTCAGTGGGCACTTTGTACCAATACTTTGCCAGCAAAGACGAAATCTTCAGGGCCTTGGTGCAGTATTCCCGTGAAGCAGTATTGAAAGAATTGAGCAGCTTTCTGTACAAAATTGAAACCAAAACTGACGCGGCTGATATTGATCCCGAAATGTTTTTCAGGCAATACATCAGAATTTGTATCAAAGGGTTTGCCATTGGAGATGACCGCAAACAATCGATGAACCGTTTATGTTGGCTGGTGGAAACCCCCGAAGAAACCACCCAAACCATGAAAGCCATGGTGGACAGATTGCGAGCCTGTTTCAAATATATACAGCACCCGTATTTGTCCAGAATGTCTTCTATTCGCTGCTATGTGCTGAACCGTTCATTGATGGGTTGCTTGCGCAGCACCGCGCTTGAACGGGTGGAAATTGAAGATCCCCAAGAATTTGAAGATGCTTTCGTAGAAATGATTTTGGGTCAGTTGCAACTCAATGCCACGGTGAGTTAGCGTTTATTTTTTGTCTTTGGGTGTTCTACCCATGGCATAAAACTCGGCATTGGGCAACATGCCAGAGAAGTTAGCGATTCGGTTGGACATGCCAAAAAATGCGGTGATGCTGGCGATGTCCCAAATATCTTCGTCATTGAAACCATGCGCATGCAACGCGGCAAAGTCGTTGTCATCCACCAAATGGCTGTGTTGACAAACCTTCATGGCGAAGTCGAGCATGGCGCGTTGTCTGGGAGAAATATCTGCCTTGCGGTAGTTGATAGCCACTTGGTCTGCCACCAGTGGTTTTTTTTCATAAATACGCAAGATGGCCCCGTGGGCAATCACACAATACAAGCAGTGGTTGGCCGCACTGGTGGTGGTGACAATCATTTCTCTGTCGCCTTTGGTCAGGTTGGAATCCTCTCTCAGCATCAAGGCATCGTGGTAGGCGAAGAACGCTCGCCATTCGGCAGGGCGACGTGCCAGACTCAAAAACACATTGGGAACAAAACCGGCCTTCTCTTGCACCTCGAGTATTTTTTCAACGATGTCTTGGGGAAGGTCTTTGATATCGGGCGTTGGATAGCGGGTCATAAAGGCTCCTGTTGCAAGCGATTATGCCCAGCCCATCGCCCCAAGCTCCCAAACCCGCCCATTAGAATGAAATGAATGAATCGCTGGAGAATCGATTGAACAAGCTTTATCCCAGTGCTGCAGCGGCACTCAAAGATGTGGTCAAAGACCACCAAATGCTGGCGGTGGGTGGTTTTGGTTTGTGCGGAATTCCAGAAGCGCTGATAGATGCATTGCGCGACAGTGGAGTCAAACACCTGACCGTGATTTCCAACAATGCGGGCGTCGATGGCTTTGGCCTCGGCAAGTTATTGGAAACACGCCAAATTTCCAAAATGATTTCGTCTTACAGATCGGAAGAGCACACGT
>JALRAA010000116.1:5373-5677 GCA_023262645.1 Burkholderiaceae bacterium | reverse complement strand
GCCGTCAAACTTTCGTACTGTTCTTGCGTGAAGCGATCGCCTTCGATGCCTTCGAGTTCAATGCCGATGGAAAAGTCATTGCATTGCGAACGACCTGCATGTGTCGATACACCTGCGTGCCATGCACGGTCATCGCAACTGACAAATTGCAGCAACTCGCCGCCACGGCGAATATAAAAGTGCGATGACACTTTGACATCACGCAAGGTTTCGAAATAGGGATGCTCTGAGGTTTGCAAAGCGTTGGTGAACAACGCTTGCACTTGCTGTCCGCCGTAAACACCGGGCGGTAGGCTGATGGAGT
>JALRAA010000116.1:0-5363 GCA_023262645.1 Burkholderiaceae bacterium | reverse complement strand
TGGAGTGAATCACCACCAAGTCGATCTCGGTGTCGGCAGGCCGAGGTCCAAAATTGGGCGAAGCCACGGCGTGAGCAAAGCGGTACCAGCCCTGGTGCCAAACAGGCCGTGGCGTCATGCGCGGGGTTCGGCCAAATCGCGGTGCGCATCGCTGCAATACACCGCACTGTTTGATGCAATCGCTTCGTTCTGTGGCAAATGCAAACCGCAGTGCGCACAACGCACCATGGGCTGCGGACCGTTGTCAGTACCGCCAGCAGACCCAGAAGGTTTCGCGGGTCGGCTGAGTTTGATCCACCAAATCACGCCGAACACCACGCCGATCAAGATCAGGTATTTCATGTGGTTCGGCCTAAGAACACTTCGGTGACAAAGCGCGACCCTGCGTACGATAAAAACAGCATCAATGCGCCGGTGTACAGGGTACGAACGGCCAGTGCACCACGCCAGCCGCGGTATTTGCGGCCCACAATCAGCACCAAGAAAACCAACCAAGCCAATAGCGCGAACAATGTTTTGTGGTCAAAGCGCAAAGCCCTCTCGGGTCCATAAAGTTGTTCACCAAACAACCATCCTGCCAATAACGTCGCGCTGAGCAAGGAAAAACCAATGTTGACAAACCGAAAAGTCAGCCGCTCCAGTGTTAACAAAGGCAAGCCGGTGGGGTCGATGGCGCCCAATCGAATTTGTCGCTCTGCGCGGCTCATCAAGCTCGCATGCACCACCGCGGCAGCAAACAGCGCATAAGAAGCCATGCCAAGCACCCAGTGAAATGGCAACCAAGCAGAGGAAGAACTGTGCAGCGCATGGCCGGGAAACACCAACGGCAACATCACTGTGATCAAGCCCACGCCGGACAACAGCCAGCGGGTTTGCATTTGAGGAAACCAGTGGTGCTCTAGCGTGTAGACCAACAGCACCAACCATGCGGTGGCTGACAACGCCGGGGCAAAACCAAACCGCGCCAGTCCGTCTTCGGCGGGAATCAAACTGGCAATCACGCTCAAACCGTGGACCAATGAAATCAGCCACAAATAATTGCGGCTTTGCTGCGCAGACAAACGGCCGCCAAACAGGGCGCCCAGTGCATACGCCATGGCAGCGACCAAGCCCCAGACCAGGCTGAATTGGGATGCGCTCAATACAATCATGCGAACAGTTTAGCGGTTCACCGAGTGCTTGTAGGATGGCACCGCACGCTTTCCCCACTTAAGGTATTGCAGATGTCCAACACGCTGAGCGAAAAATTGTCGCGCATGGTCCGCCAAATCAGCGGACAAGCCCGAATCACCGAGTCCAATGTCGCAGACATGCTGCGCGAGGTGCGCATGGCTTTGCTCGAAGCCGATGTGGCCTTGCCCGTGGTGCGCGACTTCATTGCCCGGGTCAAAGAACGCGCGCTGGGTCAAGAAGTGGTGGGTTCGCTCACGCCGGGACAGGTGCTGGTGAGCATCGTGCAACGCGAACTCAGCGCCACCATGGGCGAGGGTGTGAGCGACATCAATTTGGCCGCGCAACCGCCAGCCGTCATATTGATGGCGGGATTGCAGGGGGCGGGCAAAACCACCACCACCGCCAAATTGGCCCGCCACCTGATCAACAAGCGCAAGAAAAAAGTGTTGACCGTGTCTGCCGACGTGTACCGTCCAGCCGCGATTGAACAGCTCAAAAGTGTGACGGCGCAAGCCGGTGCCGAATGGTTTCCCAGCGACCCTTCGCAAAAACCCGTTGACATTGTGTTGGCTGCGTTGGACTATGCACGCAACCACTATGTCGATGTGCTGCTGGTGGACACCGCAGGACGCTTGGCGATCGATGAAGCCTTGATGAACGAAATCAAAGCCTTGCATGCAGCCGTTCATCCAGTGGAAACTTTGTTTGTCGTGGACGCGATGTTGGGCCAAGACGCGATCAACACCGCCAAGGCATTCAAAGAAGCATTGCCCTTGACCGGCATTGTGTTGACCAAAACCGATGGTGATTCACGCGGGGGTGCCGCATTGTCGGTGCGGCAAATCACCGGCGCGCCGATCAAGTTTGCAGGTACCAGCGAAAAAATTGACGGTTTAGAAGCGTTCGATGCCGAACGGCATGCCGGCCGCATGCTCGGCATGGGCGACATCGTGGCGTTGGTCGAACAAGTCACTGCCAATGTCGATATGCAGGCGGCGCAAAAAATGGCGGCCAAGTTGAAAAGCGGCGACGGCTTCGATCTCAACGACTTCTTGTCGCAAATCCAGCAAATGAAACAAATGGGCGGCTTGTCCAGTTTGATGGACAAAATGCCCGGGCAAATCGCGGCCAAAGCCAAGGATGTGGATCTCAACCGCGCAGAAAAAGAAATGGTGAAAAAACAAGGCATCATCCACAGCATGACGCCTTACGAGCGCGCCAAGCCCGACATCATCAAAGCCACACGCAAACGGCGCATTGCCATCGGCGCTGGCGTTCAAGTACAGGATGTGAACCGCTTGCTCAACGAATTCAACCAAATGCAAGACATGATGAAAAAAATGCGCGGCGGCGGTTTGATGAAGATGATGAAAAAGCTGGGTGGCATGAAAGGCATGGGCGGTTTCCCCGGCATGCCACGCTGACAAACCTGCAAGAAAAAAAGCCTGCTGTTGAAGCAGGCTTTTTCATGTCAGCAACTGTGTTGGTGATCAACCACCGGCACTGATTTTTCTGCCGTTGAGGTTTTGCACAGGACGTGCATTGAGCTTGAACGGGAATTTACCCACTTGGTCTTTAGAGATGTCCATGGGTTTTTTCAGAATATAGAACTGCACACCCTCTGTGCAAGGCGGTGTGGTCAAAGAACCTTCGTAGTTGTAAAAACCCAGGTCTTTGGGCAGCATGCTGCCGGGGTTGAAGCTGACTTTTTCAGGCAGGTATTCAACACCTTCTTTGGGAGGCAAATTGGCCCACAACGTTTTGATGGCCGCGTTGTCTTTGCCTTCGTTGAGCAACACACCGATGACCGCGAGTTTGCCGTCTTTGCTTTTGTGGACAAAGTGCGCGACCATGGCTGAATTTTTGCCATCGACCTGTTCTTCGGACGGACGGTGGAAGTGGAACTGCAACAAATCGAAGGTTTCTTTGTTGATGGTCAGCGTGCTGCCGGGCTCGACATTCACTTGAATGGTGTGTCCGTTGTTGAACATCTTCAATGGACCTTCTTTGTAGTCCACGCTCAACACGTCTTTGGATTTTTCAAAAGGACCCGTGATGTTCAAAGGCGATTGTTTTTTGCCGGTACCGCAGACAGGGAAGTTGTCACCCCAGTGCTCGGGACCGTTATCGCCTTCATAGCCCCAGTGGACATCGTGCGCTTTGTCGTCTTTCTTGGCGTGGCTGTCTTCTTTCTCGGAAGACTTTTTGCAGTCCGACAGCACTTTGACTTTTTGCCCAGCTGCGGCCAGTGCGTTTTGGGCCGCACACACGGTTTGCAACCGGTTGCCCCATTCGGCCATTTCAAGGGCTTTTTGGAAGGCAGCCACGGTGCCTTCGTCTTGTGCACCTTTGGTCAGCAAACGGATAGAGGCCATGCCGACTTGGCGCTCAGGGCTCAGGGCTTTTTGCGCTTTGTAGAGCAATTCCATGTCTTGCAACACCACGCCATTGGAGAAAGCGGCTTTGAGCGCATCCAGCTCTTGCGTGCTGGTGCCGGCTTCAGCCGCTTGTTCATCGGCGGCAGGTTCGCTTTCGTGCATTTTTTCCAAGGCTTCTTTGGCTTCGCCGAGTTGCTCGGTCAATTCACCGACCTCAGCGACCAAATGTTTTTTGGCCGAGTAGTTCAAGTAAGCCAAGGTTGAGGCGGCGATAAAGCACACACCCAACAGAATTTCCAATATCAAACGTAGGTATTTTTTCATGACTGCTTTAAACGAAAAAAACATGGAGAAGCGGCGCCCGTTGTTTTAAGCACCGAAAGTAGCGATGGTATCGGCTCGGAACAAGCTGGCCTTTAGTCCTTGCATACGAAATGGATTCTTTCGGATTAGTTTTTCAAAACTATCTGCACAAACCCGCCGAATGGGACGCCGGTAAAGCGTTTCAATCCCGCACAAACACGGTCACGAGTTCCTCGTCGCCGACTTGCCGGCTCCAATGCCCATGCACTTGGCTGTCAAACACCGCCCCATTGGGCAACAGATCGGCCGAATAGAAATGTTCGCCTGCTTTGAACAGTTTCGACGAACCGTCTTGCAAACCGATCTCCATCTGACCTTGCAAGATGAACACCCATTGGGTGTGGGTGCTGACATGAAAAGCGCTGCGAAAACCCACGGGGCTCTTGCGCCATTGCAAACCGTGCGCTGGCAACACCGCACTCAAGCGCGCCGCTTCGCTGCCTTGGTCCAGGGCAATGGGTTCTTCGCGAAAGCGAGCGCGACCGTCGGTATCGGTGAACAAAACGACGCGTGTGAAGGTGGTCATCGGCGCATGATAAACGGGGAATTAAAATGGTGGTTTTCAACAGCCTCTGGATCTACACCATGAACCGCTGCACCCACCCCCACGGGGAGGCTCGTCCATGAGCCGCAAAGTCTTCGTCAAAACCTTCGGCTGCCAGATGAACGAGTACGACTCGGACAAGATGGTCGACGTGCTGGGTCAGGCCCAGGGTTACGAACAAACCGACAACGTCGAGGAAGCCGACCTCATCCTCTTCAACACCTGCTCGGTGCGCGAGAAGGCGCAAGAAAAGGTCTTCTCGGACCTGGGGCGCGTCAAGCACCTCAAGGCCAAGGGTGTGAAGATCGCTGTGGGTGGTTGTGTGGCCAGCCAGGAGGGCGAGGCCATCGTGGCACGTGCGCCCTTCGTGGACGTGGTGTTTGGCCCGCAAACCTTGCACCGCTTGCCCGAATTGCTTAACCAGCGCGCTGCGCTCAACAAGCCACAGGTCGACATCAGCTTTCCCGAGATTGAAAAGTTCGACCATTTGCCCCCGGCACGGGTGCAAGGCGCCTCGGCGTTTGTGTCCATCATGGAAGGCTGCTCCAAATATTGCAGCTACTGTGTGGTGCCCTATACGCGCGGCGAAGAGGTCAGCCGCCCCTTCGACGACGTCCTGACCGAGGTCGCCGGCCTGGCCGATCAGGGTGTGAAGGAGGTGACGCTGCTGGGGCAAAACGTCAACGCCTACCGGGGTCGCATGGGCCGGTCCGACCAAGGCGGGGCTGAGATCGCCGACTTCGCATTGCTGCTCGAATACGTGGCCGACATCCCGGGCATCGAGCGCATCCGCTACACCACCAGCCACCCCAAGGAATTCACTCAGCGGCTCATTGATGCGTATGGGCGCATTCCGCAACTGGTGAACCACCTGCACCTGCCGGTGCAGCACGGCAGCGACCGCA
>JALRAA010000115.1 GCA_023262645.1 Burkholderiaceae bacterium | reverse complement strand
GAAAAAATGCTTGAGCCGAAAAAAAAATCAATGCACAGACTGATAACTGCGCAACGTCTTCACCACCGCATCAGAAAGCACAAAACCGTCACCATGCTGATCAGCCAACCGCTGACTGTTGGCGACAAACCGCTCCAAGCCTTCGGAATAAACAAACTGCAAAGCGCCACCCGTCCACGCCGGGAAACCAATGCCAAAAATAGAACCGATATTGGCATCATGGCTGGACATCAGTACACCCTCTTGCAAACAGCGCGCAGTTTCAATCGCTTGGCGGTACAACAAACGCTGTTTGATCGCTTCCTGTGCCTCAAGCGGATCACCGTCAAATGGTTTTTCAAAATGCGTCTTCAAACCCGGCCACAAGCGCTTCGGGCCATTGGCTGGGTAATCGTAATAACCCGCACCTGCCGCCCTCCCGTGGCGACCGAATTCCTTGACCATGCGCTCAACCAGCAGTTCGCCCGTGGACGCTTGGTAACTGCGACCTTCGGCTGCAAAGTCGCTGCGTGTTTGGTCCAACACATGCACCGACAGCGACAAGGCTGTGGCATCGAGCACTTCCAAGGGGCCAACCGGCATGCCCGCCATCACGGCGGCATGTTCGATCAACGGGGCAGGTACGCCTTGGGCCAACATCGCTGCGCCCTCCATCACATAGGTGCCAAACACGCGGCTGGTGAAAAAACCTCGCGAGTCATTCACCACAATCGGTACTTTGCCAATCGCGTTCACATAGTCGTAAGCCCGCGCCAGCGTTTCGTCGTCGGTCGATTGGCCTTTGATGATTTCCACCAGTTTCATTTTGTCGACTGGCGAGAAAAAATGCAGGCCAATGAATTTTTGAGGCTTGGCACTGGCTTGCGCCAAACCACTGATAGGCAAGGTAGATGTGTTGGTAGCAAACATGCCATCAGCCGCCAGCATGGGTTCGGCTTCTTGGGTGACTTGCGCTTTGAGTCCGCGGTTTTCAAACACGGCTTCAATGATCAGGTCGCAGCCTTTCAAGTCTTCGGTCTTGTCGGTGGCCTGTATCAACGCCATGGTTTTCAACTGTGCGCTGGCTTGCATGCGTTGTGACTGCACCAACTTGTCGGTGAGTTGCTGGGTGTAGTTGCGCCCGTGCTGCGCTTTTTCCAAATTCACGTCTTTGAGCACACAGGCGATGCCGCGTGTGGCGTTGGCATGCGCAATGCCTGCGCCCATCATGCCGGCACCCAAAATGCCCACGCGCACAGGTTTCCAAGTTTCAAAACCTGGCGGTCGTGACTTGCCAGACTTGATCGCGTTCATGTTGAAGAAGAAGGCATTGACCATGTTCTTGGTGGTTTGCCCCACCATCACGCGAGCGAGTTTGCGCGATTCAATGCGTGTCGCCGTGTCGTAATCCACTTGCGCACCTTCGACCATGGCCTCCAAGATGGCTTGAGCCGCCGGATACAAACCGTGCGCCTTGTTGAACAACATGGCGGGCGCTACTGCCAGACCCGCAGCGATCGCCGGGCTGTTGACATGGCCACCGGGCATTTTGTAGCCCTTGGTGTCCCAAGGTTGCACCGCTTGCGGATGGTTTTGAATGAAGCTCAAAGCCATGGTATGCAGTTCTTCTGCCGTGGATGCCAAGCCCTGCACCAAGCCCAACTCCAGGGCTTTGTGCGGTGAAAACAATTTGCCTTCCATCAAATAAGGCTGCGCACCGGTCAGTCCCAACAGGCGGGTCATCTTGGTGATGCCAGTCGCGCCGGGGATCAACCCCAGCGTCACTTCGGGCAAACCGAAACGGATGCTGGGTTGGTTCAATGCAAACCGTGCATGCGCGACCAGCGCCAACTCCCAACCACCGCCCAAGGCTGCGCCTTGCAACACTGCCACAACGGGTTTGCCCAAGGTCTCTATGTGGCGAAAGGCGCGTTTGAGGGTTTCCAAAGACGCAAATGCTTGCGGCGCATCTTGCGCGCGCAATGACTGCACGCCCTTGAGGTCTGCGCCTGCAAAAAACGTGGTTTTGGCAGAAGAAAAAATCACCCCTTGGACGCGTTCAACATCTGCTTGCAGCCGATCTGCCAAGGCCACCATATCGGTTTGCCAAGCCGGCTTCATGGTGTTGACCGGAGAGCCGGGTTCGTCAAACACCACATGGGCAATGCCATCGTTGCCCAGCTCATAACGCAATGTGGAAAAAGACATGGTCACACCCGCTCGATGATGGTGGCAATGCCCATGCCGCCGCCCACACACAGCGTGATGAGGCCGCGTTTAAGTTTTCTGCGCTCTAGCTCATCGAGCAAGGTACCCACCAACATCGCGCCCGTCGCTCCCAATGGATGACCCAATGCAATCGCGCCGCCATTCACATTCACTTTTTCATGCGGCACATGCATTTCATGCATGAAGCGCATGGGTACCGCAGCGAATGCTTCGTTGACTTCAAACAAATCGATGTCATCCACCGTCAGCCCTGCTTTGGCCAATACCTTGCGTGCCGCAGGCATTGGGCCGGTCAACATGATGGTCGGGTCTGCGCCTGACAACGCAGTGGCCACGATACGCCCGCGTGGTGTCAAGCCCAAGGCTTTGCCCTTGGCTTCGCTGCCAATCATGACAGCCGCAGCACCATCCACAATGCCGGAGGAATTGCCAGCGGTGTGCACATGGTCGATGCGTTCAACCTGCGGGTAACGCGCCAGTGCCACCGCATCAAAGCCCATTTTTCCCATCTCGGCAAAACTGGCTTTCAACGCAGCCAGACCTTCCAAGGTGGTGCGGGGTTTGATGAATTCATCGCGCTCCAACACAGGCATACCAATTTCATCGAGCACTGGCAAGACCGAGCGATCAAAACGGCCTTCGGCCTGAGCGGTGGCCGCGCGTTGTTGCGAGGTCAGGGCAAAACGGTCCACATCTTCGCGGCCCCAGCCCGACATGGTGGCGATCAAATCGGCGCCAATGCCTTGCGGTGTGAAGCCCGTGGCTGCATTGGTGGCTGGGTCTTGTGCCCAAGCACCGCCATCGGAACCCATGGGAACGCGTGACATGCTTTCAACCCCACCGGCGATGACCATGTCTTCCCAACCGCTGGCCACTTTTTGAGCGCCCAAATTGACGGCTTCTAACCCTGACGCACAAAACCGGTTGATCTGCACACCTGAGACGCGAACATCCCACCCGGCTTTGAGCAACGCGGTTTTGGGCAGCACAGAACCTTGCTCTCCCACGGGGCTGACACAGCCCATGACCACGTCGTCCACTTGCGCGGTGTCGAAGTCATGCCGCGCCTGAAGTTGGTTGAGCAAGCCCCCCAACAAATCCACCGGCTTGACCGAATGCAAACTGCCGTCTCGTTTGCCTTTACCGCGCGGCGTACGCACCGCATCAAACACCATGGCGTGGGTCATGAACATCTCCTGAAATGGGGGGTTGCGTTGAGGGTAAGCCCTGCATTGACAGACCTATTATGAACAGCCTAAAGTCACAAAGCAAGTGCTTGGTTGAAAACCTGACGGCCTGTTGAATGGACTCGACTACGATGGAACCCGCATGACTTACCAATCTATTTTTCGTGCCGGCTTGTTTCACGGTCAAGTGGTCGTCGTCACCGGCGGCGGCTCTGGTATTGGCCGCTGTACCGCGCATGAATTGTCTGCTTTGGGCGCGGGTGTGGCGTTGGTCGGTCGCAACCCCACCAAGCTCGAACAGGTGGCACAAGAAATCACGCAAGCGGGCGGCTTCGCCTCGACCCATGTGTGCGACATACGCGAAGAAGAACACGTCGCTGCCACCGTCACAGCGGTGCTGCAAACCCACGGTCGCATTGACGGTTTGGTCAACAACGCAGGGGGTCAATTTGCCTCGCCACTGATGAACATCAAGGCACGCGGTTGGGACGCGGTGGTGCGCACCAATCTCACCGGTGGTTTTTTAATGGCTCGCGAGTGCTACACACAATGGATGCAACAACATGGTGGCGCCATCGTCAATGTGATCGCCGACATGTGGCTGGGTATGCCGGGCATGGGCCACTCGGGCGCGGCACGCGCAGGCATGCTCAATTTCACCGAAACCGCTGCGCTGGAATGGGGACCGGTTCGCTCCAACGCGGTCGCCCCCGGCTGGATCGCCTCCAGCGGCATGGACAACTACCCGCCGGAGATGGCCGCCATGATCCAAACCATGCACAAACTGGTGCCGTTGCAACGCATCGGCACCGAAAGCGAAGTGGCGGCTGCGATTGTGTTTTTGCTGTCGCCCGCCGCGGCTTTTATTTCAGGCGCGTGTTTGCGTGTCGATGGTGCCGCACCCAACGCCAAACGCATTTGGCCGCAAGTGGGCACAGGCAAAACCAACACCGCGTTCAATGGGTTTCATTTGGCCCAAACACCCAAGGTCTTGAAGAAGGATGCGCCATGAGCGGGGATGTGTCTGCACGCGACTACCAACTCGGCTTGATCGCCGAACTGCGCATGATCGAATCCCGCACACGAGAACGCAGCGCACAAGCGGGCCCGTTGTTCGCCAAGCGCGGGCAATTGCTGCCACGCGAGCGCGTGGCGCGTTTGCTGGACCCGGGCACGCCGTTTTTAGAGCTGTCTACGCTGGCGGGTTGGCTGCAAGACACGCCTGACCCGGCGTTGTCCGTACCGGGTGGCGGTGCAGTGATCGGACTGGGTTTGGTCAGCGGCACGATGGTGATGTTGGTTGCCGACGACTCCGGCATCGATGCCGGGGCCTTGCAAGCCTTGGGCATTGAGAAATTTCAGCGCGCCCAGGCCATCGCCTTGCAAAACAAATTGCCTTTTGTGCATTTGGTGGAATCGGCCGGTGCCAATTTATTGAAATACAAGGTCGAGCAATTTGTGCTGGGGGGTGGCAACTTCTATGGTTTGGCGCGTTTGTCTGCCGCAGGTATTCCGGTGTTGGCGGTGGTGCATGGGCCATCGACAGCGGGCGGGGCTTACATGACCGGGCTGGCCGATCAGGTGATCATGGTGCAAGGCAGAGGCCGCGCATTTTTGGCGGGCCCGCCGTTGCTCAAAGCCGCCACCGGTGAAATTGCCGACGATGAAAGTTTGGGTGGCGCGCAGGTGCATGCGAGTATTTCTGGATTGGCCGAATACGTGGCGCAAGACGATGCGCATGCGCTGGGCATCGCGCGGCAAGTCATCGAACACTGGGGTTGGCAACAACCTATCGAGCGGTATTGGCCTCAAGCGGTTGCCCCTGCCTTAGATGCAGAGGGATTGCTCGACTTTTTTTCTGCCGACAGCAAACGCCCGGTCGATATGTTGCGGGTGATGGAACATATCGTGGACGGTTCACAGTTTTTGGCTTTCAAACCCGATTTCGGGCCCGCCAGCTTGTGTGTGCATGCGTCGATTGGCGGACACCGTGTGGGCATCATCAGCAACAACGGGCCTTTAGACCCGGCAGGCAGCAACAAAATCACGCATTTCGTGCAAGCCTGCGACCAAACCGGTGTGGCGTTGGTGTGGTTGCACAACACCACCGGGTTCATGGTCGGCAAAGAGGCCGAACACGCGGGCATGATCAAACATGGCTCGAAACAAATTCAAGCCTTGTCCAATGCGCGTGTGCCGCAAATCTCGGTGTTGTGCGGTGCGTCTTTTGGTGCCGGTCACTATGGCATGTGCGGCCGGGCTTTTGGCCCGCGTTTTGTATTCAGCTGGCCCAA
>JALRAA010000114.1:268-5695 GCA_023262645.1 Burkholderiaceae bacterium | reverse complement strand
CCACTTCGTGGCCGGTCATCTTGCTCCAACCGTCAGTGGCGACTTTACCGTCCTTGGCGTCTAGCCCGACGATGATGTGGCCACCGAACGCACTGCAAGCGTCTTGTAAAAAGCCGGGGTTTTTCACGGCAGCGGTACCGATGATGATGTAGCGCACGCCGCCGTCTATGTATTTTTCAATCGTGTCCAAGTCGCGGATACCGCCGCCAAGCTGAACGGGAATATCGTCTCCGACCGCCTTCAAAATGCTGCGAATGGCACTGTAATTTTGGGGTTTGCCGGCGAATGCGCCGTTGAGATCCACCAAGTGCAAGCGTCTGGCGCCTTTGGCCACCCACTGCAACGCCATGTCGGCCGGGTTGTCGCTGAACACGGTGGACTGGTCCATATCGCCTTGTTTGAGGCGCACACAATGACCGTCTTTCAGGTCAATCGCAGGAATGAGCAACATAAGAAAGAGTGGTGGCGGTCAAAAGACAAAGGTGGGTCAAGGCGACCATGACAAAAAATTTCGATAAAGCATCAGGCCCATGTCAGCGCTTTTTTCAGGGTGAAACTGGGTTGCAAAAATATTATCCCTTGAAATTGCCGAGGTAAAGGGCTGGCCGTAATCGGTTTGCCCGGCGGTGTGGCGCACATCTAACGGCCGCGCGTAAAAACTGTGTACAAAGTAGAAATAACTGTTATCGGGCACACCAGACCACAAGGCGTGCGGGCTGGTTTGTCGCACCCGGTTCCACCCCATTTGGGGTACCTTGAAGCGGCTGCCGTCGGCTTGGTGTTGACCTTTGAGCTCGAACTTGACCACTTCCCCGGGTATCAGCCCCAAGCACGCTGTGCCTGTTGCATCGCCTTCCGCGCTGTGGTCCAGCAACATTTGCATGCCCACGCACACACCCATCAAGGGCTTGTGGGCCGCGGCATGCAGCACGGCCTCCTTCAAGCCCGACTCGTGCAGTTCGCGCATGCAGTCACGCATGGCGCCTTGGCCGGGCAAAACCACGCGATCGGCGGCAAGCACTTGTTTCGGGTCTGCGGTGATGGTCACATCGACGCCACTGCCGTGCGCTGCTGCCATCACCGCTTGCGCCACCGAGCGCAAATTGCCCATGCCGTAATCAATGACTGCAACACTGGGCATGGGAAGTCTTTAGAGAGAGCCTTTGGTCGAAGGAATCACGCCGACGGAACGTGCATCGAGTTCAACCGCAGCACGCAATGCGCGACCAAACGCCTTGAACACGGTTTCGGCCTGATGGTGCGCGTTTTCGCCTCGCAAATTGTCGATGTGCAAGGTCACGAAAGCATGGTTGACGAAGCCTTGAAAAAATTCAAACGCCAGTTGAGAGTCGAAATGTCCGATCATGCCGCTTTTGAACGGCACGTGCATTTCCAAGCCTGGGCGGCCTGAAAAATCGACCACCACTCGGCTGAGCGCTTCGTCCAAGGGAACATAAGCATGCCCATAACGGCGTATGCCTTTTTTATCGCCGACCGCTTGCGCCACCGCTTGGCCCAAAGTGATGCCCACATCTTCCACGGTGTGGTGGCCGTCGATGTGCAAGTCGCCGGTGGCTTGGATGCTGAGGTCGATCAATCCGTGACGCGCGATTTGATCAAGCATGTGGTCAAAAAAACCGATGCCCGTAGACAACTCAGACAGGCCAGTGCCGTCGAGATTGACCCTGACTTGGATTTGTGTTTCTTTGGTGTCGCGACTGACTTGGGCAATGCGTTGTGTCATAGGTTGGTATGTTGGAGTGGACCCGCCCTCAAGCCAGCACTTCTTGTAGGGCCGAGAGAAATTGGTCGTTTTCTGAAGACGTGCCCACAGTGACTCGCAAGCAATGGTGAAGCACGGGGTGCATTTTAGAAATGTTCTTGACCAGAATATGTTTTTGGCGCAAGGCTTCAAAAACACGGGTAGCCACGTTTTCATCGCCTTGCAAACGGATCAAAAACATGTTGGCTTGGCTGGGAAAAACGGTGACGCCCGCCATGGTTGCGAGTTGCTTCGAAACGCGAGCACGTTCATGGCAAATGTCAGCGGCTTGTTGTTCAAACACCTGAGCATGTGACAACGCAAACAACGCGCATTCGGCGTTCAATACGCTGATGTTGTAGGGCGGGCGGATTTTGTCCAACTGCGCAATCACGTTAGCGCGCCCCAACATGTAACCGATGCGCACCCCCGCTAAACCAAATTTGGACAGCGTGCGCATCAACAGCACCTGCGCATTGGCATGGGGATCGCGTTTGATTTCATGCAACCAAGTCTCGGGCGAGAAAGGTTGGTAGGCCTCGTCCATCACCACCCATCCGCCATAGGCCGAGACTTGCGCAATCAATCGCTTGATCACCGCAACATCCCACAAATTGGCAGTGGGGTTGTTGGGATAAGCCAAGTAAACGATAGCGGGTTGGTGCGTGCGGATGGCGTCCACCATGGCCGGTTCATCCAACTCAAAATCATCTCGCAAGGACACGGGTATGTAGTGAAGACCCTGCAATTTCGCGCTCATGGCGTACATCACAAAACCCGGTTCGGGTGCCAGCACACTCGCACCGGGCATCTGGCAGGCCATGGACAACAAGGAAATCAACTCGTCTGAACCATTGCCCAATACCAATGCATAAGCATCAGGCAAGCCCACATGTTGTGCAATGGCGTGTTTCAAATCTTCGATGCGGCTGCCCGGATAACGGTTAACTGCCACCTTGCCCAATTGCTCACCCAACAACGCCTGCAGTCGTTCAGGCAAGGGGAATGGGTTTTCCATGGCATCCAGTTTGACCATGCCCGTGGCGTTTTGCACGGTATAGGCCTGCATGTCTTGCAGGTCTTGGCGGATGTGTTTCAAATAGCTCATTGTGTGCACAAATTATAAGCATGGTCAGCGTAAAAAAGCCTCGATATGCAAGGTTTGTTAACCGGGTCGCTGAGTCAGTGCAGAATCCAGCATTCCATTGCTTGCCTGCCCATGAATGGGCACCAACCCGTCACACTGTTTCCCCAAGGATCTGACCATGCACATTCTTTTCAATCACCACCGCTTGCGCCTCATCGGTTTGTCCTTCGTTTGTGTGGTTTTGCAAGGGTGCAGCACGCTGGAAGATTGGACACAAACTGCTCGCCAAAGCCTCAGCCCATACGCTTCGACGCGCGGTACTGCGTTGATCAATGGCAAAGATTTGAACGCATGGAAATTGGTGGGCAACGCCAATTGGCGACTGCAAGACGGTTTGGTGCAAGCCGAGTTGGGCGATGGTTTTTTGATCACGCGCAACAGCTATCAAAACTTTCATTTGGTGGCTGAATTTTGGGTAGATGAAGAAGCCAACAGTGGCATCTTTTTTCGCTGCACCGACCCACTGGTGATCAATGACAAAACCGCATATGAAGCCAATATTTACGACAAACGCCCTGATGCAAGCTACGGCACGGGCACCATCGTGGGTGTGGCCAAGTCATTGGTACAACCCAATTTGAAAACAGGCGGTCAATGGAACACCTACGACATCACGGTGGTGGGAACACGCATGACTTTGGTGCTCAACGGCCAAACCACGGTCGATACCAACGACAGCACACACACCGATGCCGGGCCGATCGCTTTGCAATACAACAAGGGCGTGGTCAAGTTCAGAAAGTTGACCATCGAATCGCTGTGACACTTGGAGAGCAAGTCTGCGATTTACCCCGTGCTCCGGGGGTGTACGTGTTTCATGGCGACGGCAAATTACCGCTTTACATCGGAAAAAGCGTCGATATCCGTTCACGCGTGCAGTCGCATTTGCGCAATCCCGATGAGGCACGCATGCTGGCCCAGACCCGACGCATAGAAGCCATCGAGACGGCTGGGGAAATTGGTGCTTTGTTGTTGGAATCGCATCTGATCAAAACACAAAGTCCTTTGTACAACCAGCGGTTACGGCGTATCAAGAAACTATGTAGCTTGCAATTGGTACGCAAGAACGACAGTTGGCAAACTGCGGTGGTCGACGAACAAACCGTGGCATTCGGACAAACACCACAGCTTTATGGTTTGTTTTCTTCCCGCCATGCCGTGCGCCAAAAATTGCAATCTTTGGCACAACAACACCGATTGTGTTTGCAAATGTTGGGGCTTGAAAAGACCAACCCACGGGGTTGTTTTGGCTGGCAAATCCGCCAATGTGCCGGGGCCTGCACAGGCCATGAGCCACGCACAGCGCATGACGATCGATTGCTCCAGGCGCTAGAGGGCATACAAATTCACACGTGGCCATTTCCAGGCGCCGTGCATTTGGTTGAACAGCGAGGCGACTGGGTGCAAAAGCACCTGATCAACCATTGGGCCTACCAAGGCACATGGTGTTCACAAACAGGCACATGGTTAGAAAGACGGAAAGGGTTTGCGGGATTTGACGCTGACAGCTATCACATCTTGGTCAAACCCGTGCTGCTGCAAACACTGGCGATTGAACCGGCTGGCGATGATCTGCAAACGACGAGCTGACCCATCAAACAAGCATCAGGTTTGTTTGCCCAACCAATACAACACCCATGAAGCGTCGCTGTTGCTGGGGAAGATGGGGTATTTGACCGCCACCACTTTGCCGTCCTTGGCAATCAAGGTCAAACGCTTGATGAGTTGCATGCCCGCCGCTTGAAACAAAGGCAAACGCAAACCATGGGCAAACGCCAAAAGGTGATCACTCAACACCGCGAAAGGCAATTGCAGGCGCTCGGCCATCTCTTGTTGGTAAGCCGTCGATTGCACACTCAGTCCAAACACCTGTGCACCCAAAGCCTGAAATTCTGCATAGTGATCGCGGTAGCACATGTTTTGCGGGGTGCAACCGCGCGCACCCGGTATGTCGTCCCAGCCTTCAGGCAAGGGCACTCCCGGCTGCCCGGTCATGGGATAGCAATACACCACCACATAACCTGACAAAGTCGACAAATCCACTGCGCCACCTTGCGTGGAATCCAACATGACCGAAGGCAATGTCATTCCGACCACATGGTCTGTTGCGCCGTCATCAAGTGGCACAGGCAAGTTGTCAGGGGTGCTTGCGTAGTCTTTCATGCGTATCGGAGTTGTCAAGATCAATTGATTTCAGTTTGACTTACCTTGCCCGCCATGATGATCTCGGCAATCGCTTTCATCACTTCCCGTTCTTTACCGCGAAAACCATGCTCGGTAAATGCTTTGCAAGGGGGTCCCTCAAACTCGCTACCCCCGGTCACTGTAACCAGAGGAACATTGAATTTTTGAGAAATGGTTTTAGCTGAACCATAAGTAGTCAAATAACAAGGATCATTTTTATGGTGAATAAAAAATTGAGGGATATTTGATTTTGTGTAATCAAACCCGCTCAATTCACGATATGAATTTTTTGCATTTGGCTCAGTGATGGTAGCCGTATGTATCGCACCAGCAT
>JALRAA010000114.1:0-238 GCA_023262645.1 Burkholderiaceae bacterium | reverse complement strand
CCCATACTGGTACCCACTAACCACACCTCAGAAAGATAAGGGTGTTTTTTCTTAACTTCATTGATCAACTTCTGCACATCTTGTTGACGCTGCTTGGATGCTTGATAACTGCTTGAACACTCATCCGAACTTTCAGAATGGCAATCAACCACCAGCGTTGCAATCGATTCATCTGACAACCATCTTCTTGCTCGAATTAAAAAATTTCCAGCAGACCAGACGGCGCGACTGCGCCAAC
>JALRAA010000113.1 GCA_023262645.1 Burkholderiaceae bacterium | reverse complement strand
CCGTGCTTTTTGTCAGCGTCTTGTGATTCAGGGGTACGCACACTGAACGCTTCCCATTGGGAAGGATCGTCTAAAACAGCATAAGTGGACAACATGCATGCATACTAAGCCGAAGGTTGATACGGGCTTTTGATGTATGTCAAAAGACGGCTATCTATTCAACGGTATTTGCCAAAGCCCACGCCACGCTTTCCCTGACGACTTCGCTCTGATGTGTTTGCCAAATACTTGCAGCATTCCTCAAGGCAAGCGACTCGATCGCTGATAGCGCAGGTGCTGTGCGCAAAGCATTGCCAACCGCGATGGCCAAGTTACGCAACCATCGCACATGCCCAATGCGACGAATGGCGCTGCCCTCTGTCATGCGTAAAAACATGGCTTCGTCCCACTGCATCAAATCGACCAATTTGGCGGAACGCCAGCCATGCCTTTCATCGAAATCGGGCAAGCCGCTGCGTACTGCGAATTTGTTCCAAGGGCATACCAATTGGCAATCGTCGCAGCCGTAAATACGGTTGCCGATCAATGGTCGCAACGGCAGTGGTATGGGGCCCTCGTGTTCTATCGTCAAGTAAGAAATACATCGGCGCGCATCCAACTGATAGGGGGCCACGATGGCCTGTGTGGGGCATGCACTGATACACGCGTGGCAAGTACCGCAATGGTCGCTCACCGGTTCAGTGGCTGGCAAAGCCATGTCGATAAAAATTTCACCCAAAAAAAAGAATGAACCGGCATCCCGCTGCAACACCAAGGTGTGTTTACCGCGCCAACCCAACCCGCTTTGCACGGCCAACTCTGCCTCTAAAACCGGCGCAGAGTCTGTGAACACCCGGTGGCCCATCGGACCCACCTCGGCTTGCAACTGAAGCGCCAGTTGTTGCAACCGCTGGCGCATCACCTTGTGGTAATCGCGCCCTCTGGCGTAAACCGAGACGACTGCTTCCGTCGGTTGGTTTAATCGCTGCAACTCATGTTCAAGCAAAGCGGGCACATCGCTTGTCACGGCTTCTGAGTTCTCAACGACCTCGGTCGGTGCGTGTGATTGTTCGCTGTCTGAGCCGCGCCTTGGCAAATAATCCATGCGAGCGGTGATGATGCTCAGGGTGCCCGGCACCAACTCGGTGGGACGTGCCCGTTTGAGGCCATGTCGCTGCATGTAGTCCATGCTGCCGTGGTGTCCCGCAGCCAGCCAAGCCAGCAATCCAGGCTCGGCATGCGACAAGTCCACAGGGGCCACGCCAATTTGGGAGAATCCCAATAGACGACCCCAAAGTTGTAATTGCGCTGGCAACCCCTGCTGTTGAACGGACACATCATTCCTTTGAACCAAACACCGATTGTAAAAACCCTGCACTGGCCTGACGAACAAGCCTGTGAGGCATTTGCCAAGCAACTGGCCAGTAAGCCTCAGCTCGACCTGGCCGTGTTGTGTTTAAACGGTGACTTAGGCTGCGGCAAAACCACTTTCACGCGTTACTTACTGCAAGCACTGGGTTTTCAGGGTCGGGTGAAAAGCCCAACCTATGCCGTGGTTGAAAATTACGAACTCCCACGCAATGGACGTGATCTTCAGGTATGGCATTTTGATTTTTACCGCTTCAAAGACCCTCAAGAATGGGAAGACGCAGGTTTCAGAGACATGTTTGCAGCACTGGGTTTGAAAATCTGTGAATGGCCTGAGAAGGCTGCTGGTTTTTTGCCGACAGCAGACCTTGAGATGCATTGGCATGTCAACATGGACGACACACGGGCACTGACAATCACCGCCAACACCGATTTAGGACGAGGGCTGTTAGCTTGAAACTGCATCACCCATTTGCCATTCTTTCGCACGCAATCTCTGCGCAATGAACATGCACAGACGCCTTTTGTTACAAACCGGTTCTTTGGTGTTGCTGCTGGGACGCGCCCAACTGGCTCGGGGTGCCACCATTTTGGCGGTGCGTGTTTGGCCTGCCAACGACTACACCCGTGTGACGATCGAATCGGACACCGCGTTGATCACCAAACACACCTTTGTGGCACAACCGCCCAGACTGGCCGTGGATATCGAGGGCATTGAATTGAATGCTGCCTTGCGTGAACTGGTGGGCAAGGTGCGCAGCGATGATCCTTTCATCACAGGCGTGCGGGTGGGGCAATTCACCCCCACCACTGTTCGGCTGGTGCTCGATTTGCGCCAGCCAGTCAAACCACAGGTGTTCAATCTCGAACCCGTTCAATCGGGTCAAGCCGTTTTCCAGCACCGTTTGGTGCTCGATTTGTTTCCCGTGTTGGTGACTGATCCCTTAGAGGCCTTGATTGCAGAAAAGCTGCGAGACGAAAACAAGCCTCCCGCCGTCAAAGACGCGCTGGGTGAATTCATGAACCAGCAATCCAATGCACCCGTGCAAACAACTGCGAACACCGCACCACCCAAAACAAGTCCAGCAACCACACCAAGCCCTCCTCCTGCACCCAGCCAAACACCAGAAAAATCCGCGAATTCATCCACCAACCCGCCCCCCTCTCCAGTCAACAAACCTGCGCCCACTAAGCCTTCGCCCGAGCCCCCAAGCATTGAACGGTTTGCAGTGGTGGCCTTAGACCCCGGCCATGGCGGCGAAGACCCTGGTGCGATTGGCCCCAAGGGCACACGCGAAAAAGATGTGGTGCTGCAAATCGCCAATCGGTTACGCGAGCGCATCAACAAAACTGTCCTCAAAACCAAAAAAGGGGACTTGCCTTTGCGTGCATTCATGACTCGTGATGCAGATTTTTTTCTGCCTTTGCATGTGCGGGTGCAAAAAGCGCAGCAAGTGCAAGCCGATCTGTTCATCAGTTTGCATGCCGATGCATTTTTCACACCCAAGGCCAGCGGCGCCAGCGTATTCGCACTGAGCCAGGGTGCGGCGTCCAGTGCTGCGGCCAAGTGGATGGCCAACAAAGAAAACGGTGCAGATGCTGTGGGCGGTTTGAATTTGAAAGTGCAAGACCAGCATGTACAACGCGCCTTGTTGGACATGAGCACCACTGCACAAATCAACGACAGTTTGAAACTTGGCAACGAAATGCTGGGACAAATTCGGCGAGTTGGCAAATTGCACAAGCCCCAAGTGGAGCAAGCAGGGTTTGCGGTGCTGAAAGCACCCGACATACCCAGCTTGTTGGTAGAGACGGCTTTCATCAGCAACCCGCAGGAGGAAATGTTGCTGCTCAGTGAAGACTACCAAAACAAGTTGGCAGACGCCTTGCTCAATGGCATAGAAAATTATTTTTTGCGCAACCCGCCGATGGCACGCAACCGCTCAATGTAGATTCCAGGAGCAGGCTCAACTTGGCGTTTTGATTCGTGACCTGAACGCGCCCCAGGCCGCCAACAACCCGGGCAACAAAATCAATGCCCAAATGAATTTTTCAAAATGTTGCTGTACCCAAGGGATGTTGCCAAACACATAACCCAGCAACCCCACACCGATGACCCACAAAACAGCGCCGGAGATATTGAACAAAGAAAAACGGGCGCGGTCCATGTGCGCCACACCCGCCACAAACGGAGCGAATGTCCGTATGAACGGAAAAAATCGCGCGGCGATGATGGTGACGCCGCCATGCTTTTCATAAAACGCATGGGCTTGGTCGTAAGCTTTGCGGTTAAACCATCGGTGGTTTCCATCCAGCAGCCGCTGTCCGAAATACCTGCCGATCAAATAATTGCATTGGTCCCCGGCGATCGCAGCCACCAACATCAATCCGAGGGCCAAAGGCAAATTGAGCAGCCCGGCCCCCCCCATGGCACCTACCACGAACAACAAAGAATCCCCTGGCAAAAACGGCATGACCACAACACCCGTTTCTACAAACACAATCAAAAACAGCACCCCATAGATCCAAACACCGTGCTCTTGCACCAACTGCATCAAGTGGCGGTCAATGTGCAAAATGAATTCCAACAGCAAGTTCAATATTTCCATGTGGTCGATTATGGCGCTCGTGCGAGTGCTCCTAGAATCGCGAGGTGAATTCAGCCCCTTCCGCCTCCCCCCGCATCCGCGAATTGCCCGATGAACTCATCAGCCAGATTGCTGCTGGTGAAGTGGTGGAAAGGCCTGCGTCAGTCGTGCGTGAATTGGTCGATAACGCATTAGATGCAGGCGCCACCCAAGTCGTGGTGCGCTTGGTTGAAGGCGGTGTGCGGCTGATCAGTGTGGAAGACAACGGTGGCGGCATGTCGCCGGCTGAAATGCCACTGGCACTCAAACGGCACGCGACCAGCAAAATCAGCAGCTTGCACGATTTGGAATCGGTCGCCACCATGGGCTTCAGGGGCGAAGCGCTGGCCGCCATTGCTGCGGTGTCAGAGCTCTCTGTGATGTCTCGCACGGCCTCCCAAGAACACGCCATGCAATTGGATGCACGCAGCGGCGAGCTCAAGCCTGTTGCTCGACAAATCGGCACCACGGTCGATGTCAAAGAATTGTTTTTCAGCACGCCTGCGCGGCGTAAATTTTTGAAAACCACCGCCACCGAATTGGCGCATTGCTTGGAAACCCTCAAACGCCATGCGCTGGCCCGACCCGATGTGGGGTTTGCGCTGTGGCACGACGGCAAAGCCATTGCCCAATGGCGCGCACAGTTGCATGACCAAGGACTGGAACAACGCTTGGCAGATGTGTTGGGGCGCGATTTCATCGAACAGTCGTTATGGATCGATCACCAACACGGCAGTGTGCGCGTACGCGCGCGTGCTGGTGTGCCTGATGCTGCACGTTCGCGCGCCGACCACCAATATGCTTATGTCAATGGCCGTTATGTTCGCGACAAAGTGCTGTCGCATGCCGCCCGCAGCGCCTATGAAGACGTGTTGCACGGGCAACGACAACCTGTGTATGCCTTGTACTTGGACATGGATCCACACGGCGTGGATGTGAATGTACACCCCACCAAAATCGAAGTGCGTTTTCGCAACAGCCGCGAAGTGCACCAAGCGGTGCAACACGCGCTGTCCTCCGTGCTGGCTGTTTCACGCGCTGGCCATGTTTCGGGGCAAACGCCTGTCGCAGAGCCTTTACGGCCTGCCTCTGAATCAGAAGACCGACGCCAAGCGATTGCGAACTTGCATCACTTCGGACAAGCCGCAAGCAGCCCTCAGCAAAAACCGTTGCCTTGGCAAACCAGCACAGGCGTGGCGGTGAAAGACCTGGGCCAGTTGTGGCAAAGCGCCAAGCTACAAGCACAAGAGCAGCCCCAGAGTGCAGCCACCTCCTCTTGGTCAGAAAGCCCGTTGCCTTCTGGCGAATGGCCTTTGGGCAAAGCCTTGGCGCAATTGCAAGGGGTTTATATATTGGCTGAAAACACCCAAGGCTTGGTGTTGGTCGATATGCATGCCGCGCACGAGCGCATTGTGTATGAGCGACTGAAAACACAGTTGAGTGAACATGCTCTGCAAAGCCAAAATTTGTTGATCCCCGCGACATTCTCGGCAACCGCCGAAGAAATCGCTACTTGCGAGAGCCACGCGCAAGTGTTGTCGGCGTTGGGGCTGGACATATCGCTTTTGGGAGCGCAATCGCTGGCGGTCAGAAGCGTGCCTGCTTCTTTGGCCCAAGGGGATGCCGTGGCGTTGGCTCGCAGTGTGTTGGCAGAACTGGCTCAGCACGAGGCTCACCAGGTGTTGCAACGCGCTCGCGACGATGTATTGGCCGCCATGGCTTGCCATGCAGCGGTGCGTGCCAACCGCCAATTGACTTTGGAAGAAATGAACGCCTTGTTGCGCCAAATGGAAACCACAGAGC
>JALRAA010000112.1 GCA_023262645.1 Burkholderiaceae bacterium | reverse complement strand
CAGCACGGTTCCACAACAGCGCGCCGCGGGTCACATCGACACAACCCACTTGCGCTTGGAATGCCCGCACACACACGCTGTTGTTGACGCGAGAAGCGGGCGACACCAAGTCAACCAAACGCTCTAAATCGTTGACACCTCGGGGGTTGGCGATCGCCACGTCCCAAATGATTTGGCCGTTGTCAGGATTCAGTGCAACCAGACGGCCACCCAAACCGGCGATCAACGCATTTTGAAAAGGCAAAAGCACGCCGTTTTGCTTGAGAACCAAGGGCTCTCCGGGTCGTTGTTGGGTCCATAAAAACTGTCCAGTCAATGCATCGAATGCAGCGACAGATCGGTCAGCCAACAACACAAAAACACGCCCGCCAGCCACCAGCGGATTGGTGTAGGACTGGGCTTTCAACCGCTTGCGCCAAAGCACCTTGCCATCGCTGAGCGTCACTAATTCATTCGCACTGGTGACGACTGCGAGTTGCTCACCATTGAAGCCCGCACCGGACAACAAACGGGTGCCAATGTCGTGCTTCCAAACCAATTTGCCTGTGTCGGTATGCACCACGGCCACAGCGCCTTCTGCGGCTGCCAAGGCGACTTTGTCGTTGACCACCGCCAAACTTTGGTTCAGTTGATTGGCTGCAGAAAACTTGAAGCTCCAAGTCGGCGTGATGGCCTGTTGAACTTTGATCTCGCCTATGGCGGTGGGTGTGGGTTTGGGGGGCGAGCCACAAGACGCCAAGACCAGGCAAGTCATTGCCCACAAAATGTGACGCAATCCAGTGAATTTCAAAAGCGTCATGGTTTCTCAGCTTCGTTGGGGTTGACACCCAAAGCGGCCAACTTGACTTCGATCAAGCGGCGGTATTCGTTTTTCTCTTCCATGCTTTTCCAGGCCGCCAAGTAGTGGCGTTTGGCTTCGTCGTTCTTCTTTTGCATCATGGCGATGTCGCCCAAGCGGTCATCAAACAACGCCTGAAAACCGGCGGGAGGTTTTTGGCCTTGCACCCATTCTTGTGCCTTGGGCAAGTTTTTGCGTTCGATTTCCAAAGCCGATAAACGCAAACGCGCAAGCGCCACGAAACCTGGGTCCTTGTTTAAATCGATCACCCAACGCAAGGCTTTTTCGGCTTCACCCAAATTCGCCTTGTCGACATGAATGCGAGCCGCCAACAATGAAGCTTGTTGCGCCACGGTGGTGCGGGCAAACTGGTCTTGCAAATCCGACAGTGAACGGGCCATGAGCGCATCGTCTTTGCCGCGAACAGATTTTTCAAAGGTGTCATACAAGACCGCGGCTTGTGCGGCTTGGCGCTGTTGCCAGTAATTCCAACCGTTCCAGCTGGCGTAAATCACCAACACAACGGTGATCAACCCGGTGATCAGGTTGCCCCAGCGGCTCCAAAAATGTTTGAACTGGTCGAGTTGTTCTTGTTCTTCGAGGTCAAGATGGGTAGCCATGCGGTTCCAAATAATCTAGGGTAAAAGAGTTGATTGTAGGCTGTGGCCCCATTCGGCCACATGACCAAGCGCTTCGGTCCTTTGTGCGCCTTGCCCATCGCGCAAAGCCTTAACGGTGACTTGCCCAGCGGCCAGTTCGTCGGGGCCAAATACCAATGCAAATCGGGCGCCGCTGGCATCGGCTTTTTTGAATTGAGACTTCATGCTGCCCATGCCTTGTGCTGCGCCGCTGGGGGCGAGCATTTGTACCGACACACCCATGTTGCGCAAGGCTTGCAACACCGGCATGACCTGCGGCAGCGAAGACGCGTCTGGCACGATGGCATAAGCGTCTGCTGCCAGGTCGGGCGATGGGTTGCCCTGCTCTTTGAGCAACTCCAGCACGCGCTCGACGCCCAACGCCCAGCCGACCGCAGGCGCGTGTTTACCGCCAATTTCGCCAATCAGGTAGTCGTAACGCCCACCGCCGCACACCGTACCTTGTGAACCCAGCCGCTCGGTGATGAACTCATAGACTGTCAGGTTGTAGTAGTCCATGCCGCGAACCAAACGCGGATTGATGCGGTAATTGACGCCATTGGCGTCCAAAATAGCTTTAACAGCATTGAAATGCGCCAAACTTTCTTTGCCCAAAAAATCAAGCAATTTGGGGGCAGCATCGTTCAGCTCCTTCATCGCCGGGTTCTTGCTGTCCAAAATGCGCAGCGGATTGCTGTGCAACCGCCGTTTGGCGTCTTCGTCGAGTTGGTCGGCATGTTGCTCAAAGTAAGCAATCAACGCGGCACGGTGCTGAAGACGCTCAGGGGGTTGACCCAGGCTGTTGAGCTCAAGTCGAACATCTTGCAAACCAATCGCCTTCCACAAAGTCACCGCCAGCAATATCAACTCGGCATCCACTTCCGGGCCACCAAAGCCCAGCGCTTCTGCGCCTATTTGGTGAAACTGGCGATAGCGCCCGCGCTGGGGGCGCTCGTGCCGGAACATCGGCCCCATGTAATAAAGCCGCTTTCCGCCTTCGTACAACAAATTGTGCTCAACCACGGCCCGCACCACGCCAGCTGTGGACTCGGGGCGCAAGGTCAATTGTTCACCGTTCAAACGGTCTTCGAACGAATACATTTCTTTTTCAACGATATCGGTCACCTCGCCCAAGCCCCGAACAAACAGGGCCGTGGGTTCGACGATAGGTGTGCGAATAGAGCGGTAAGCGTGCAAACGCATGACATCGCGCACTGCCGATTCCAACGCTTCCCAGCGCGCCGATTCCGGCGGCAATATGTCATTCATGCCTTTGACGGCCGTTAATTTTTCAACCATGGTGATGTGTGGCGATCAGCACTCAGGCCTGAATCGCATATTTCTTTTGAACGTAGTTTTCGACAATGTCGTGGAATTCTTTGGCGATATTGTCGCCGCGCAAGGTAACCGCCTTTTCGCCATCGATAAACACGGGTGCGGCTGGTGCTTCACCTGTGCCCGGCAAACTGATGCCGATGTCTGCATGCTTGCTTTCGCCCGGGCCATTGACGATACACCCCATGACCGCCACTTTGAGGTTCTCCACGCCCGGGTATTGTTTGCGCCACACCGGCATTTGGTAACGAAGGTAATCGTCAATCTGCATAGCCAATTCTTGAAAAGTGGTGCTGGTGGTGCGACCACATCCGGGGCATGCAGTGACACTGGGCACAAACGTGCGCAGCCCCAAGGCTTGCAAAATTTCGGTCGCGATCAGCACTTCCTGGGTCCGCGCTTCGCCGGGTTGCGGCGTCAAGGAAACCCGTATCGTGTCGCCAATCCCCTCTTGCAACAACACGCCCAAAGCCACACTCGACGCAGCGGTACCCTTGGTGCCCATACCGGCTTCGGTCAAACCCAAATGCAAAGGATGGTCGGTGCAACGCGCCAATTCGCGGTAAACAGCAATCAGGTCTTGCACACCGCTCATCTTGCAACTCAAAATAATTTGCTGACGGGCCAAGCCGAGCTTTTCGGCCAATTCGGCCGATTCCAAAGCAGAGGTAACCAGCGCTTCATACATCACTTGCTTGGCGTCCCAAGGCAGTTCTCGACCAGCATTGATGTCCATCAAACGCGCCATCAATTCTTGGTCTAAGCTGCCCCAGTTCACACCGATGCGCACCGCTTTGTTGTAGCGAACAGCGGCTTCAATCATTTGCGCAAACTGTTTGTCGTGCTTGTCACCCTTGCCTACATTGCCCGGGTTGATGCGGTATTTGGACAGAGCTTTGGCGCAATCGGGGAAATCTGTGAGCAGGCGGTGGCCGTTGTAGTGGAAGTCGCCCACCAAGGGCACATGCACACCCATTTTGTCCAATTGCTCGCGAATATACGGAACGGCTTTGGCAGATTCGGGGGTATCGACCGTGATGCGAACCAATTCGGACCCGGCCTGCGCCAATTCTTTGACCTGTATGGCGGTTCCGATGGCGTCGCCGGTGTCGGTATTGGTCATCGATTGCACCCGCACAGGTGCGTCACCACCGATGGTGACCACTTGTTCGCCCCAACTGACACGCGCTTGCAATGAACGGTGGCGTTTGGGTTTGGAAAAAGGGATGGGTTGTTGCATGATTAGATTTTGCCGCAATCAAGCATGTATCTGAATGGTTTTGGCGCGTCTGCCCGCCACGTCAGTGCGGTCTTGTACATCGCCTGCCAACTGACCACAGGCCGCTGCAATGTCGTCGCCACGGGTTTTGCGCACCGTGGTGACGATGCCAGCCGATGACAATACTGCAGCAAACGCTTTGACCCGCTCGGAGGAAGAGCGCAGCAAACCCGACGCTGGAAACGGATTGAAAGGAATCAAATTGAATTTGCAAGGCAATGGCTCGCTCAGCGGTGGGCGAACCAATGCCACCAAAGCCTGTGCGTGGGCGTCTGAATCGTTCACGCCCTCCAACATGCAATATTCAAACGTGATGAAGTCACGCGGTGCGAACGCCAAGTAATCGCGACAAGCTTGCAGCAATTCAGCCAGCGGGTATTTCAGATTCAGCGGTACCAAACGGTCACGGAGTGCATCATCCGGCGCATGCAAAGACACGGCCAACGCCACGGGACAGTCATGGCTTAAACGCTCGATCATGGGCACCACGCCAGAAGTAGACACCGTCACCCGCCGCCGGGACAAGCCATACGCATGGTCGTCCAACATGGTTTGTAAAGCAGGTACCAAGGCGTTGTAGTTTTGCAAGGGTTCGCCCATGCCCATCATCACGACATTGGAAATGACGCGCTCATCGGTGCCCAACGCTTGACGCAGCGTGGTTTCCGCAAACCACAGCTGGGCCAAAATTTCTGCGGTGCTGAGATTACGGCTAAAGCCCTGCGCGCCGGTAGAACAAAACGGACAACCCACCGCACACCCCGCTTGCGACGACACACACAAAGTGCCCCGGTCTGCTTCGGGAATGAACACCGTTTCAATGGCGTTGCCTTGTCCCACATCGAACATCCATTTGATGGTGCCGTCTGCGGAGTCATGTCGACTCAACACGGGCAAGGCGCGAACTTCCGCTTTGTCTAGGAGGGTTTGGCGCAAACTCTGCGCCAAGTCGGTCATGGCCGAGAAATCAGCCACGCCTTTTTGGTGGATCCAGCGAAACAGCTGAACCGCACGGAATTTTTTTTCGCCCTGCGCTTGGCACCAAGCCACCAAACCATCGAGATCGAAATCCAGCAGATTGGTTTTCATGGCACGGCAGGGCGAGCCAGTTTCAACGGTTGAAAACGTTCATGCCCGCAAAGAAAAAGGCAATTTCTTGCGCTGCGGTGTCAGGGCCATCGGAGCCGTGCACCGCATTGGCGTCGATGCTGTCTGCAAAGTCTGCGCGAATGGTGCCTTTGTCGGCTTTTTTCGGATCAGTCGCGCCCATCAGATCACGGTTTTTGAGAATGGCGTTCTCGCCTTCGAGCACTTGGATCATGACCGGACCGGAGACCATGAAATCGACCAAGTCTTTGAAAAAAGGACGGGCTTTGTGAACGGCATAAAAGGCTTCGGCTTCGCCACGGCTGAGGTGGGCCATGCGCGACGCAATGATTTTCAGGCCAGCGCCTTCAAAGCGGCTGTAAATTTGACCGATGACGTTTTTGGCCACTGCGTCGGGTTTGATGATGGAGAGGGTGCGTTCGATAGCCATGAGAAAAGTTTCCAAAAAAGTTGACAAAAATAAGGTCGAATAACCAATATCACCCCATTTTAGCTCTGCGGGGTAAAGCCTTAGAACGAGAGGTTTTGGTTTTTTGGTCGCGGCGCTGGCGGGTAAGGCTGTCTGCCCCAATGTATTCGGGCTTGG
>JALRAA010000111.1 GCA_023262645.1 Burkholderiaceae bacterium | reverse complement strand
CCTCAAGGTGCTGGCCGCACGGGTGATGGACCTTCGCCAGCGCGAGATCCGGGCGCGTGAAGCGGCCACCCGCAAATCGCTGGTGGGCTCGGGAGACCGCTCCGAGCGCATCCGCACCTACAACTTTCCGCAGGGTCGGGTCACCGACCACCGCATCAACCTGACCCTGTACAAGCTGACCACCATCATGGAGGGACAGTTGGATGATGTCCTCGACGCCTTGTATCAGGCCCGTCAGGCCGAGAAACTCGAGGCCCTGGAAGTGGGGGGCCTGGCATGACCCAAGCGGTGTCAGAGGACAAGATAGCCCGAACGAGGATGGCGGCCGGCGCCGGCGTCTCCCCACCCAGGGCGGGTGCGCAGACATGACGCTGGACCAGGCTTTACAGCAAGCGGTCACGGCCGCTCCGAATCTTGAGCGCCTAGACGCAGGCATGTTGCTGTTGTTCGCACTCGGCCGCGATCCGCACGAGCGGGCCTGGTTGCTGGCGCACGGAACCGATGAACTCCCGGCACCAGTCTTGCAGCATTTCCAGTCGCTGTGCGAACAACGGCGCGATGCCATGCCCCTGGCCTACCTGCTGGGTCGAACCGAGTTTTACGGTCTGCCGCTGTCCATCACGCCCCAGGTGCTGGATCCGCGTGACGACACCGAAACCCTGGTGGACTGGGCGCTGTCGCTGATGCCCCCCCATGCCGCGGTGGAAGTGGTCGACCTGGGCACCGGGAGTGGCGCGATTGCCCTGGCTTTGCAGCACGAACGCCCCGCCGCCCAGATCTGGGCGGTGGACCAGAGCCCCGAGGCCTTGGCCGTGGCGCAACGCAACGCTCAGGCCTTGCAGCTCACCCTGCGATGTTTACAGGGCAATTGGTTATCGACCATGCCTGCGGATCAACGTTTTGACCTCATCGTGTCCAACCCGCCCTACCTTGCCGCCCATGACCCGCACCTGCCGGGTCTGCGCCACGAGCCCCGGCAAGCCCTGGTCAGTGGCGAGGATGGGCTGGACGATATCCGGACCCTGATCCACCAGGCCCCCGGTCACCTGAAGCCGGGTGGATGGTTGCTGCTGGAGCATGGGCACGATCAGTCGCAAGCCGTCCAGGCCTTGCTGCGGCAAGCCGGTTTTGACCAGGTCCAAAGCCGCCCCGACCTTGCGGGCATCTCCCGCTGCACCGGCGGGCTTTGGCCGGCCGTGAAATAATGACTGTTATTCGCAGGAGTAAGCCATGAGTGACGTGCAACAACGTATCGATGAACTGGTCAAAGGCAACGAGGTGCTGCTGTTCATGAAAGGCAGCGCCAGCTTCCCCATGTGCGGCTTTTCGGGCCGCGCCATACAGATTCTCAAAGCCTGCGGCGTGGATGCCAAACAGATCACCACCGTGAATGTGTTGGACGATGCTGAGATTCGACAAGGCATCAAGGAATACAGCAACTGGCCCACCATCCCACAGCTGTATGTCAAAGGCGAATTCATCGGCGGCTCCGACATCATGACCGAAATGTATGAATCCGGCGAACTGACCAAGGTCTTAGGACACTGAACATCAAGGCTGCCAGCGCTGCTGCGCAGCCAGCACCGCTTGCGGGTAAGCGCTTTGCCCGCGACTGCCGTTGTAACGGCCCAGCGCCATGGCCAATTGGCCGTCTTCCAACTTCAAATAGTGGCGCAAAATGACACAGCCAAAGCGCAAATTGGTCTGCCATTGAAACAACATGGCAGGTTCTCCCTGACCCAGCAGCCGCGGCCAAAACGGCATGACTTGCATCACGCCCATGGCGCCCGCGCTGCTGATGGCAAATTTGCGAAACCCGCTTTCCACCTCTACCAAGCCCAACACCAAGGCCGGGTCCAGTGCTGCGCGGTGGCTCTCGTACCAGACCATTTGTAAAAACACACGCTGCGCCTCTGGGGTGGCCAGCTCAGGCAAACCCGACGGACCATGCCATTGCACCAAGCGCGCAGACAGCCGCTGTTGTTGGGTTTGCAACCAAGCGTCGTAGGCTTTTTTGTCCGCTGTGGTTGGCAAATAAGGATTGGGCGGCGGCAACCCTGCCACCGCTGCGCTCAACGCACTGCGCACCGAATCCGCCAAGTGCTCTTCGCGCTGCGGGCCGGCGTGCAAGTTCAGCACCGTGGCGGCCATTGTCACAACCAGCATGTGCGCAAGTGTTTTGTTCATTGAACGAACCGGCCAGGCGCCGACACCATGGGTCGGGGTTTTGTAATTCGCGCAAGCAAAGTCACTCCGTTGGGTCAAACGGACAATTTGCCCTTGATCCACTTCGCCACCTCAGCCAACGCCACTTTGGTCGGCTCGGTATCTCTGCGGTGCTGGTATTCCACCTGGCCTTCTTTCAGCCCTCGGTCGCCGATCGTGACGCGGTGCGGCACACCGATCAACTCCCAGTCGGCAAACATGGCGCCGGGTCGCTCGCCTCGGTCGTCGAGCATCACGTCGACGCCGGCTTGCAGCAACTCGGCATACAAGGCTTCGGCAGCCGCCTTGACCTCGGGGCTGCGGTCGGGCCCGATCGGACACACCACCACGGTGAACGGTGCCAGCGCGTCCGGCCAAATAATGCCTTTGTCATCGTGGTTTTGCTCGATGGCAGCGGCTGGCAAACGTGTGATGCCTATGCCGTAACAACCCATCTCGAAATGCCGGGGCTTGCCATCCTCGGCCAAAAACGTGGCGTTCATCGCCGCGCTGTATTTGGTGCCCAGGTAAAAAATGTGGCCGACTTCAATGCCGCGCTCGATGGCCAACACGCCTTTGCCATCGGGTGAACCATCGCCTTCAACCACGTTGCGAATGTCAGCCACCATTTCGGGTTCGGGAAGATCTCGGCCCCAATTGACACCGGTGATGTGGTGATCGGGTTGGTTGGCGCCGCAAATCCAATCGGACATGACCGCCACATCCCGGTCAGCCACGATTTTCAAAGGCTTTTGCAATTTCAGCGGGCCCAAATAACCGGGCTTGCAGCCAAAATGCGCTTCAATTTCAGCCAGTGTGGCAAAGCGAAAACCCTTGTCGAAACCGGGTAGCTTGCCGACCTTGACTTCATTCATGTCATGGTCGCCCCGCACCAACAGCAACCACACTTGGGTTTTGACAATTTCTCCTGCATCGTTGGTGTCATCTGTTGCCAACACCAAGGACTTGACCGTGGTCTGCAGCGGTACGCCCAACAACTCGGCCACGTCTTCGCAAGTGCTTTTGCCGGGCGTAGGTGTCAGCGTGCACGCAGCCTTGGCCACAGCGCGCGCTTGTGTCGGCGCCATGGCTTGGGCTTTTTCCATGTTGGCGGCGTAATCGCTTTGGGGGCAATACACAATCGCATCCTCGCCAGTGGCTGCGATCACTTGAAACTCTTCGCTCAAATCGCCGCCGATCGCCCCGCTGTCGGCCGCCACGGCCCGATAACGCAAACCGAAGCGGTCAAAAATACGGCGATACGCCTGTGCCATGGCTTGGTAGCTGATCTGTGCCGAGGCCGCGTCGCGGTCAAAACTGTAGGCGTCTTTCATGGTGAATTCACGCCCACGCATCAACCCGAAACGCGGTCTTCGCTCGTCACGGAATTTGGTTTGGATTTGGTAGAAGTTTTTGGGTAATTGCTTGTAACTGCGCAATTCCTGGCGTGCGATATCGGTGACCACTTCCTCGCTCGTGGGCTGCACCACGAAATCGCGCGCATGGCGGTCGCGGATACGCAGCAACTCCGGACCCATTTTTTCAAAGCGCCCGGTTTCTTGCCACAGCTCGGCAGGTTGCACCACGGGCATGGTCAGCTCGATCGCGGCGGCGCGGTTCATTTCTTCGCGAACAATGGCCTCCACTTTGCGGATCACGCGCAAGCCCATAGGCATGTAGGTGTAGATGCCTGCGCCCAATTTCTTGATCATGCCAGCGCGCATCATCAATTGGTGACTGGCCACCTCTGCATCAGCCGGGGCCTCTTTGAGGGTAGAGATTAAAAACTGGGAAGCTTTCATGGGTAAGTCGTAGGCCAACTCGGTGGCAGTGAATGGAAGATGAAACCTATCGGTGTATTGATGTCGGCCCGATGCTGTGCATAATGGCCTTAGTTGAAATTCTTGAGGTTTGATTATGCTTGACCGTGACGGCTTTCGGCCTAACGTCGGCATCATTCTGCTCAACCAGAAGAATCAGGTTTTTTGGGGCAAGCGTATCCGCACCCACAGTTGGCAATTTCCGCAAGGCGGGATTGACCGTGGGGAAACACCGGAGCAAGCTTTGTTCAGGGAGTTGCAAGAGGAAGTGGGACTGCAACCCGAACAGGTGCGCATCGTGGCCCGGACCCGTGATTGGTTGCGCTATGAAGTGCCGGACCGCTACATCCGCAAGGATGCGCGCGGCCACTACAAAGGGCAAAAACAAATTTGGTATTTGCTGCAATTGGTGGTGCCTGACCACGCCTTGAATTTGCGCGCCAGCACGCACCCCGAATTTGACGCTTGGCGTTGGAACGACTATTGGATACCGCTGGAGTCGGTGGTGGAATTCAAACGCGGCGTCTACGAAATGGCGCTGACCGAGTTGTCACGATATTTGCCACGACAAGAAAACCGCAGTTCGTTTTTGCGCCAAGGCATGCGCCAGACTTAGCGCATCAACACCAAATTGTCGCGGTGAACCATTTCGGGTTCCGCCACGTAACCCAGCGATTTTTCAATCTCTGACGATGGTTTTTTACACAGCAAGCGGCATTCGGCGCTGGCATAGTTGGCCAAACCGCGCGCCAACTCTTGGCCTTGCAAGTCACAAATAGCGATCACATCACCTCGCGAGAACTCGCCTTTCACACTGTGCATGCCGATGGGCAACAGGCTTTTGCCTTCGCGGGTGAGTTTGTCTGCAGCGCCGTCATCGATCCAGATAGCGCCGCGCATTTGCAAATGGTCTGCCATCCATTGCTTGCGGGCTTGCTGCTTTTGGGTGGGCGCGATCAACAAGGTTCCGATCGGTTCTCCCGCACACAAACGCAACAATGCGTCGAGTTCACGGCCCCAAGCAATCACGGTGCTGGCACCCGAACCAGCAGCACGTTTGGCAGCCAAGATTTTGGTCAACATGCCGCCGCGCCCGATGCTCGAACCTGCGCCACCTGCCATGGCTTCCAGTGACGGGTCGCCCGCTTGCGCCTGTTGAACCAAGGTGGCGTTGTTGTCTTTGCGCGGATCGGCGGTGAACAAGCCGGCTTGGTCGGTCAAGATGACCAATGCATCGGCTTCAACCAAATTGGCCACCAGCGCACCCAAGGTGTCGTTATCGCCAAATTTGATTTCGTCGTTGACCACCGTGTCGTTTTCGTTGATGACCGGCAACACGCCGTGCGACAACAATGTGTTGAGGGTGGAGCGGGCATTCAAATAACGCTCTCGATCGGCCAAATCGGCATGGGTCAACAACACCTGTGCGCTGCCCAATCCGTGCTGGCGCAACTTGCTTTCGTACATCTGTGCCAGCCCCATTTGCCCCACGGCGGCGGCGGCTTGCAATTCGTGGATTTCATGCGGGCGCGTGGCCCAGCCCAAGCGTTTCATGCCTTCGGCAATCGCGCCGCTGGACACCATGATGATTTCTCGCTTCTCTTGCGAGCGCATCAACACGGCGATTTGGCGACACCATTCGCCAATGGCCTGTTCGTCCAATCCGCGGCCTTCGTTGGTCACCAGGCTGGAGCCGACTTTGACCACGATACGACGTGCGTCTTTCAATAAGGGGTTGACTTCAGACATGGCAAATCATCGGGTCAGGGCAAGGGGGCGAATCGCGGGTCCGGTGCC
>JALRAA010000110.1:3902-5860 GCA_023262645.1 Burkholderiaceae bacterium | reverse complement strand
CATCAGGCTCGCCACTTTGAGGTTCACCGGGTTGTCGTCCACCAACAGCAGGGAGAAGCGTGTCGAGGCAACCGCAGGAGGCTGGCGCAACAAGGGGGCATCGGGCGCTTCACATGCATGCAATGGAATGCGAAACCAAAACCGCGAGCCCTGGCCTGGCTGGCTTTGCAACCCGATGTCGCCTTCAAACAATTGCACCAAGCCTTTGCAAATGGCCAACCCCAGCCCGGCGCCGCCAAACCGCGTGTGGGTTTGCAAGTCGGCGTGTTCAAAACGGTTGAAGATGAAAGCTTGTTGCGTTTCGTGAATGCCCACGCCCGTGTCTTGCACTTCAAACAACATGTGCCTGCCGTCTTGGCGGATGGACAAATGCACCTGCCCACTGGGTGTGAACTTGAACGCGTTTTCCAGCAGATGGCACAGCACTTCTTTGAGCCGCTTGGTATCGGTCATCACCCACTCAGGCAAGGCCGGATCCAGCTGGGCGTGAAACTGCACCGACGCACTGGCATGGCTGGCAAAAGCCTGCTGGCATTCGGCAAACGCATCGGCCAAACGCGTCGGAACCGGTTGCAGTGGCAAGCGGCCTGCTTGGATTTGGGTGAAAGCCAAGATTTGGTTCACCAGCTTGAGCAAGTGTTCGGTCGACTCACGCACCAAATCGACCGTCTGCAAATGTTTGCCCGCAGATTGCAATTCGGCACGGATGACATCGTTGAACCCGAGAATGGCATTCATCGGCGTGCGCAACTCGTGGCTGACCGACGCCAAAAACTGGTCCTTGTAAGCCTCTGCTTGTACCAATGCCGCGCGGTTGGCGCTCAGTTCTTTGTTGCGGCGGGTGATTTCATTCAGCTGGTGGTTGTAGATGCGTTGGTAGACCAACAAGCCGCCGAGCAAGCTGATGGCGGTGAATACATGGTTGCCCAGCGACCACAACACATGGCGCGGGCCATACACAAAGCTCACCGGTAACCAACCGTGCTGGGTCAATGGCACCAGCGCCAGCAGCGTCAGTTGCACCAACACGATCCAACGCAATGACAGCCGCCAGCCCAGCAAATAAATCGCGGGCACCGGCAAGATCATCATCCACATGGTGCTGGACGAAAACAAACCACCCGTGACCCAAATGCTGTAGAGCAGCAACGCATAGGTTTGCGCCAGCAGCAAATGGGTGGTGCGTTGTAACGTCCATTGAAAAAAACGGTGCGCCATGCCAGTCAAGCTCACACTCACCAACGCCAACCACAATGCGTTTTCAAAAGCGAATGGCTGCGACAACACCAAAAACAAGACCAGATTGGTCAAGATGATGCCCACGAAAAAAGCCAACATGGCCGGTTGTTCCAGCAACCCGTCTGCGGGCAACCCGCGATAGCGGTCAAGCAACCGGTGGATCTGCGCCAACATGACCGTCCGGGATTAAGCGGCCGCCAGTGCCTGTTCGATGTCAGCGCTGAGCGCTGCGGGTTTGTCCACGGAACCGTAGCGCTTGACGCTGAGGCCATCGCGGGACACCAAAAATTTGGTGAAATTCCATTTGATGCCTTCGCTGCCGAGCACGCCCGGCGCTTGTGTTTTGAGCCATTGAAACAGCGGGTGGGCTTGCACACCGTTGACATCGATTTTCGCCATCATGTCAAAGGTCACGCCATAGTTTTTTTGGCAAAACGCGCCGATTTCGGTGTTGCTCCCAGGGTCTTGTGCGCCGAATTGGTTGCATGGAAAACCCAGCAACACCAAACCTCGGCTGGCATAGGTGTCGTGCAATGTTTGCAAACCGCTGAATTGCGGTGTGAAGCCACAAGCACTGGCGGTGTTGACGATCAGCAGCACTTTGCCGCGCTGGGTCGACAGATGGGCCGGCCGGCCGTCGATCGACAGGGCCTCGAATGCGTAGATGCCGGCATCGGCCATGGGCGCTCCTCGTGCGTGTCATCGCGGGATACAGGAGC
>JALRAA010000110.1:0-3892 GCA_023262645.1 Burkholderiaceae bacterium | reverse complement strand
ATTCATGGGGGCTCCTTGGGTGATGAAGGCATTGTCGCCAAGACCGCGGCAAACACAATCAGTAAACCCCCGACGATTTTTCTCTCGCTCAATTCCGACACACCCAGTGCCACAGAGGATGCAGTGGCGAACAATATTTCCGACAACATGACCAAAGAAGTGGTGTTGGCAGCCAAACGCGCAGCACCGTATTGCAAACTCAAATTGGAAAACAACAAACACAGCGCCAAGCCCAGCGCATATGGCCACCACGACATGTCAGCGGGCAAAGCCACCTGCCCGGTGGGCAGCAGCGCCAGCGCGGCCAGGGCAGTGATCGCCATGCCGCCACTGAACATGGCGCCCATGCGAACGCTCTCAGGCAAATCGGCCAGTTTGCGCAGCATGGCATTGTTCAGCGCAAAACTGGCGCCACCTAACAACGCCAAATAGTCGGTCGCGCTGCTGGGTATAGGCCAAGGGGTATCGGGGGTTTTCAGCACCAAGGCCACCCCGGCGAGCGCCAGCAACAAACGCAAGATGGACATGCGCGTGGGCCGTTCACCCAACAACCACCAAGCGAACAGCACCGACCAAGCTGGCATGGTGTAGAACAGCAGCACCACGCGCACCACGTCGCCTAAAGTGACGGCCCAGTTAAACCCCATGTTGGTCAAACCAGAACCTATGAAAAGCCACCACAGTTGCGGATGACTGTTGAAATGGCGAAACCAATTCGGATGCCACAAGCTGATGGTGACAAACGACAGGCCGTACATCAGCGCGGTGGCCCACAAAGGATGCAAACCATGCGCTTGCATTTCGCGAAACGGCCACCAGCTCAAGCCAAACACCATGGCATTGGCCAGCAAACCCAGCACCGGGCCTAACACAGACATGGGCATGGTTCAGTGCCCCGGGTCACGCCGGGCAATGTCCATCAAACGCTCTACTTCTGGCGCGTGGTGTGTGCAGTTGTGGGTATGCCAGCGTTGAATCAACCACATATTGCCCGCGACAAACAAACCGAAACACACGATGGCTGCAAACGCACTCATGCCCAATCCGGTGGCCAGGGCATACAAGCCACCCAACGCCAAAATACAGGCCTGCTCGTTGAAATTTTGTACCGCGATAGAGCGACCTGCGCCCATCAGGTTGTGGCCGCGGTGTTGCAACAAAGCGTTCATCGGCACCACCAAAAACCCACCTAAACCACCCAGCAAAATAAAAAATGGCGCGGCCAGCCAAACGTTGTTGATGAAATTCATCCCCAAAATCAGCAGACCCATGGCGATACCCAAGCCCATCAATCGCGTGGCGTCGACCAGCTTCATGCGCACCGAGGCGATCACCGCACCGGCAGCGGTGCCAATCGCCACCACGCCCACCAACGACGACGCCTGTGTAGTGCTGTAGCCCAAAGCCACAGAACTCCACGCCAGCACGATGTAACGCAAGTTGCCGCTGGCTCCCCAAAACAAGGTGGTGGTGGCGAGCGAAATTTGTCCGAGCTTGTCGCGCCACAACAGCATGTTGCAACGCCAAAAGTCGGGTGCCAAAACGAGCAAATTGACGAACAAGCTGTGGGCCGGTTCGCTGCGCAACGGCACCATGGCCACGCCGGTTTGCGGAATGCGTGTGTTGAACCAAGCGGCCAAGCCATAGAGCAACACAATGACGCTGATCGCCGCTTCGGGCGGGGTGTCTATGCCGGTGTCGATCAGCGGCACATCGAAGCCCAACAAAAACGATGCAGCCACCGGTCCGACCAGCTGCCCGCCGATCAACACACCCAAGATGATCGAGCCGATGGTCAAGCCTTCGATCCAACCATTGGCTTTGACCAACAGCGACGGTGGCAACAATTCGGTGAGGATGCCGTATTTGGCCGGTGAATAAGCCGCCGCACCCAAACCCACAATCGCATAAGACAACAACGGGTGTGAACCAAACAACATCATCAAGCAGCCCAGCACTTTGATGCCATTGCTGATGAACATGACCTGGCCTTTGGGCCGCGAGTCGGCAAAGGCACCCACAAACGGCGCGAGCACCACATAAAACAACGCAAACATGGGCACCAATGCCGCGCGTTGCCATTCGGCACCGCCAGAGGCTTTGATCATTTCAACCGCCGCCACAAACAACGCGTTGTCAGCCAGTGAGCTGAAAAATTGCGCCGCCATGATGGTGTAAAAACCGCGTTTCATAAGTGAGTTGGCCCGGTGTGTGTGCGGCGCAAAAGAGTCGGGTAAGCGTGAATTTTCAAGATGCAGGCCCAATAGCAGGTTGGTTATATCACGGCATATATGGGCGTTCATGCCCTGCGACAATCGCCCCCATGCCACGTCCTATCCATGCCGTTATCCATCCGCAAGCCTTGCAAAACAACTTGTCGCGCTTGCGCCGTGCCGCCGCAGATGCGCGTGTCTGGGCTGTCGTCAAAGCCAATGCCTATGGCCATGGATTGGCCCGGGTTTATGAAGCCTTGCGCGCAGCCGACGGTTTTGCCTTGTTGGACTTGAACGAAGCACAGACCTTGCGCGACGCCGGTTGGCGCGGCCCGTTGTTGTTGCTCGAAGGTGTGTTTGAGCAACGCGATTTGGAATGGTGTTCGCGGCTCGACCTGTGGCATGTGGTGCACCACGAGGGTCAAATAGACATGTTGAGCCGCCACAAAACCCAAACGCCTCAGCGTGTCTTTTTGAAAATGAACAGCGGCATGAACCGGCTGGGGTTTGCGCCGCAGGCCTTCAAGTCGGCATGGACACGGTTGAATGCTTTGCCACAGGTGGATGAAATTTCTCTCATGACGCATTTCGCCACCGCCGATGGCGAGCAAGGCATTGCTGCGCAATGTGAAGTGTTCGAGCAACACAGCAGCGACCTGCCCGGCGAGCGCAGCTTGGCCAACAGCGCGGCGCTGTTGCGGCACAGCACCGCAGAAGCGGTGACCGCTGACTGGGTTCGCCCCGGCATTGCCTTGTATGGCAGTTCGCCAGACCACGGCGTGCACGACGCGGCGCATTGGCAATTGCAACCCGCCATGAGTTTGCGCAGCCAATTGATGGCGGTGCAGACATTGAAAGCGGGCGACAGCGTGGGTTATGGCGCTGCGTTCGTCGCCGATCGTGACATGCGCATCGGTGTGGTGTCGTGCGGTTATGCCGATGGTTATCCGCGCCATGCGCCCACCGGAACGCCGGTACTGGTGAACGGCTTGCGCACCCGCACCTTGGGGCGGGTCAGCATGGACATGTTGTGCGTTGACCTGACGCCCTTGCCGCAAGCAAGCACCGGTGACGAAGTGACGTTGTGGGGCAGCGCTGCGAGCGGTCAAGTGCTGTGCATCGACGAAGTGGCGGCAGCCGCAGGCACGGTCGGCTATGAGCTGATGTGCGCATTGGCTGCGAGGGTGCCGGTGTCGCTGGCGCAATGACCAACGGTAAAAGCTTAATCAGTCAAGCAGTTTGGGCCGATGATAGTGCTTTGCGCGAAAGTAGGTCAGCGCCGGGTCATTCTTCCCAAAGGCCGCTCCCCTCTACCGAGGGTCGAGCGGCCTTTTCTTTTTCCCAGGGACCATCCCGGGTGCAGGTCCCTCACGGCGATGCAAGATCTCGCCCAGCCGTGAGTGGCGTGCGGCCGGCGTCCGCTGGCTGTGCGCACAGGTGCCGGTCGCGCGGGCTCGCGTAGCCCATCCACCTTCGCCATCGAATCCGCGGTCGCCGCTGTTTGTTCGCTGGCTCTAGCACTGGTGATGCCCTAGCTACGGGTAGTTCAACCTGGCCTGCATGGCTCACCTGGATCCTTTGCATGCCATCGCAAGTGCTTGCGCAGGCGAGCAATGCTGCTGAGTCGGACCGGTAGCGTGTTGGGTGGCCTGGAGATTTCCGTGAAGGAGCCTCCCGCT
>JALRAA010000010.1 GCA_023262645.1 Burkholderiaceae bacterium | reverse complement strand
AGTTTTTGCACGAGATAAGTTTCTTCATTGGTACAACGCGATGACGTGATGCCACCGACCGCGTCTTTGCCATGCTTGGCTTGGATGCGCTTGAACTCGGAAGCCGCATAGTTGATGGCCTCGTCCCAGCTGACTTCTTGCCAGGGATCGCTGATTTTTTTGCGAATCATGGGCTTGGTGATTCGGTCTTGGTGTGTGGCATAGCCCCATGCAAAACGGCCTTTCACGCAGGAATGGCCTTCATTCGCTTTGCCATCTTTCCAAGGTACCATGCGAACCACGGTATTGCCTTTCATCTCGGCTTTGAAGCCACAACCCACGCCGCAATAAGCGCAGGTGGTGATCAAGCTGTGTTCGGGTTGGCCCAACTCAATCACCGATTTCTCTTGCAAGGTGGCGGTGGGGCAAGCTTCGACACAGGCACCACACGACACACATTCACTTTCCATGAACGCTTGGTCTTGACCGGGCGACACGCGGCTTTCAAATCCTCTGCCAGAGATGGTCAGTGCAAAAGTGCCTTGTGTTTCTTCGCAAGCCCGCACACAACGGTTGCACACAATGCATTTGCTCGGGTCGTACGTGAAATAAGGATTGGATTCGTCCTTTTGCATGTCGCAGTGGTGTGCACCGGCTTGCTCGACGACGCCATAACGCACGTTGCGCAAACCGGTGACACCGGCCATGTCTTGCAATTCACAATTGCCATTTGCGCTGCAGGTCAAGCAGTCCAGAGGATGGTCGGAGATATACAGCTCCATCACACCTTTGCGCAAGGTTTGCAGCTTGGGGGTTTGTGTGCGCACCACCATGCCGTTTTCCGCTGGCGTGGTGCAAGAGGCCGGATAACCTTTTCGCCCGTCGATTTCTACCAAACACAAACGGCATGAGCCAAAAGGCTCAAGGCTGTCGGTCGCGCACAACTTGGGCACTTGAATGCCCGCATCAACTGCTGCACGCATCAACGAAGTGCCTTTGGGTACGCTGACCTCGTAGCCGTCAATTCGCAAACTGACGGTTTCTTCCGAGGTGCGTGCAGGAGTGCCGTGGTCGCGTTCTTGTTTCAGGTACATCAACATGGTGGACTTTCTTAAGAAGCAGTGGCTTCGACAGGTTGTAATCCGAAATCAGCGGGGTAATGGTTCAGGGCAGAAAGGACGGGGTAGGGGGTCATGCCACCCATGGCGCACAGGCTGCCGTGCACCATGGTGTCGCACAGGTCGCGCAGCAAATGCACTTGTTGTTCTTTGTCTTGGGCGTTCGCGATGCGGTCGATCGTTTCCACACCTCTTGTGGAGCCGATGCGGCAAGGCGTGCACTTGCCACAACTTTCGATGGCACAAAACTCCATGGCGTAACGCGCCAACTTGGCCATGTTGGCGGTGTCGTCATGCACGACGATACCGCCGTGACCCACCACCAAGCCCAAAGCTGCGTAGGCTTCGTAATCCAGTGGCACATCCCACTGCGATGGAGGCACATAGGCACCCAGTGGCCCGCCGACTTGCACCGCCTTGATCGGACGACCGCTTCGGCTGCCGCCGCCAAAGTCGTAGAGCAGTTCGCGCAAAGTCAAACCAAATGCACGTTCAACCAAGCCACCGTGTTTGATGTTGCCTGTGATTTGAAACGGCAATGTTCCTGTGGATCGGCCCATGCCAAAGTCTTTGTAAAACGCTGCGCCTTTGGCCATGATGATGGGAACGCTGGCCAAAGTGATCACGTTGTTGATGACGGTGGGCTGGCCAAACAGGCCTTCCAGCGCAGGCAGAGGCGGTTTGGCGCGAACAATACCGCGTTTGCCTTCCAAACTTTCGAGCATGGCGGTTTCTTCACCGCACACATAAGACCCAGCGGCTTTGCGCACATGCAAATGAAAGGCTTTACCGCTGCCCATGACGTTGTCGCCCAAAAAACCTGCCGCTTGCGCCAATTTGATCGCGGTGGTCATCGTGGCAATCGCATGCGGGTATTCCGAGCGAATGTACAGATACCCTTGCGTGGCCCCGACGGCCAAACCTGCGATAGCCATGCCTTCGATCAGCATGTAAGGGTCACCTTCCATGGTCATGCGGTCAGAGAACGTACCGGAGTCGCCTTCGTCGGCATTGCACACAACATACTTTTGTGCAGCCTCGGTGGCTCGCACCGTTCTCCATTTGATGCCGGCCGGAAATGCGGCACCACCGCGGCCACGCAAGCCAGAATCGAGCACGGTTTGCACCACATCGCCACTGTCCATGGCCGCTGCTTTTTGCAAACCCACCCAGCCGCCATGGGCCGCGTAGTCATCCAATGACAACGGGCGCGTGATGCCCATGCGGGCAAAGGTCAGCCGTTGTTGTTTGGCCAAATAAGGCAGCGCATCGGTCAAACCCAGCGACAAGCGGTGTTGGCCGCCCTGCAAAAAATCCGATTCAAACAATGACGGAACGTCTTGAAAATTCACCGGGCCATAGGCCGTGCGCCCGGCCGCCGTCACCACTTCTACCAACGGCTCTAGCCAAAACATGCCCCTGGAGCTGTTGCGTTGCACATCAATGGTCAAGCCTCGTGCGGTTGCTTCTTTGTGCAGCGCATCGACCACTGCATCTGCACCGGCGGCCAAAGCCGCAGAATCGCATGGAACAAACAGGGTAATGCTCATGCGTGACTCCCAAGTTCAGCCACCACGCGCTTGAGTCGCTCGGTGTCCATGCGCGCATACAGCTTGTCGTTGATTTGAACCGCAGGCGAAGATGCACACAAACCCAAACAGTACACAGGCTCGAGTGAATACAAACCGTCCGCACTGGTTTCATGCAACTTGCAACCCAATGCTTGTTCCATGTCTGACAACAGTTGATCCCCGCCGCAGGCTTGACATGCTTCGGCTCGGCACACTTGCACCACGTGTTTTCCGGGCGCCTTGCTGCGAAAGAAGTGGTAGTAGGTGATGACCCCGTGCACTTCAGCACGAGACAAATTCATCGCCTCAGCGACCAAGGGCACAGCGCTTGCGGGAATGAAACCCAAGGCTTCTTGCACGGCATGCAACAACGGCAGCAGACCGCCCGGCATCTGTGTGAATTCGGGCAACAGTCGACTGACGGTTTGCAGTTCTGGCGCTTCAACGGATGTGTTCATGGAGGGTTTCAGTTAAAAAATTTGCCCACACTTTGCAGTGTGCGGTAGATGCCCCAAGCCAATGGAATACCCACGGCTATCCAAGCCAACACCACCCAAAGCGGGTTGGATTGCACCGGACCACCTTGTGCATTGCCCACTTCAGACGCGCTGGCTTTTTCATGCGCGAGTTTTTTCTCGTGCGCGAGTTCTTCGGGTGTCATGAAATGTTTGGCATTGACTGGGCGGATCATCAAATTCGCGATCAATCCGACGACCAACATACCCACCAAGATGAACATGGTTTGGTTGTAGACCTGTTCGCGGGGAATGCCGAGCCCAAGTTGGTAGTCGCGCATGTAATTCACCACGACCGGGCCCAAGATACCTGCGGTGGCCCATGCTGTGAGTAAGCGTCCGTGAATAGCACCCACCATTTGCGTGCCAAACAAATCGGCCAAATAAGCGGGCACAGTGGCAAAGCCGCCGCCATACATGCTCAAGATGATGCAAAACGCGGCGACAAACAACAGCTTGTTGCCCGCCATGGCGCTGGCAGGCACGGAGGCGTAGAGGGCACCGCCCAGCACAAAGAACACGATGTAGGTGAGTTTGCGACCCAGTTTGTCAGACAAGCTCGCCCACACAAAACGTCCCCCGATGTTGAACAAGCTGAGTAAGGCCGTAAAGCCTGCGGCGACCCCTGCGATCAATGTCAGCTGTGCTTTGTCCAAATCACCGAACTTGGCGTCCACGCCAATCAAGCTGCCACCGAATACTTCTTGCAGCATGGGGCTGGCCATGCCAATCACGCCGATGCCAGCAGACACGTTCATGCAAAGCACCACCCACACCATCCAAAACTGAGGAATGCCCCATACCTTGCTGACATGCACGTGGTTTTGCGTGATCATGGTGTTGCTGGCTTGCTGAACCGGTGGTGTCCAACCGGCAGGCTTCCAACCGGTAGCTGGAACACGGTATCCCAAAGCTCCGGCCATCATGAACACAAAATACACCACGGCCATGCAGACAAAGGTTTGCCACACACCCACTTCGAGATCGGTGGCAAAGTGCTTCATCAACTCTGCCGCCAGAGGCGAACCGATCATGGCGCCACCACCGAAACCCATGATGGCCATGCCTGTGGCCATGCCACGGCGATCAGGAAACCATTTGATCAAGGTGCTCACTGGCGATATGTAGCCCAGCCCCAGCCCAATGCCGCCAATCACGCCTGAGCCCAACAGCATCAGCCAAAACTGGTGCGTGTAAACGCCCAAGGCAGAAATCAGCATGCCGCCACACCAGCACAGCGCACTGACCACACCGGCTTTGCGAGGGCCTGCACGCTCAAGCCAACCGCCCCACAGCGCTGCAGAACTTCCCAGCAGCACAAAAAACAAGGTGTACATCCAACCCAAAGTGGAGACTTTCCAGTCGCAAGTGGTGGTGAAAAGCTCTTGGAAAAATCCGATGTCTGCGCCACATTTGATCGGCTCTTTGATGCCCAATGCTTTGGACAATGGCAACCAAAACACAGAAAAACCATAAGCCATACCGATACACAAGTGGATGGCCAGCGCAGCGGGCGGAACCAACCAGCGGTTGTAGCCGTCTCCCGCAATGATGCGTTCTTTAGACAAGAAACCTGGTGTCGTGTCTGACATGGTGCTTGTGGCGTCAGCAGATGAACTCATGATGTCTCCAATTTTTTTGGGAAGGGAAATGTCGCACCGCTGACTTTAACGTATGCTTTCCCAGCACAATGCAGTCTAGGGTAAGCACTGAGAAGGTGCAATATGAGCCCTTGTCTTGGTTATGATGGACATGACACACACAACTAATATGCTCAGTAAAGCATATATACCAGCATGCATAAAGTCTCGATCAAACCCCAATGGACCATCAGCGATGCTGACGGCCAAAACCTGACTCCCAGATTGCTTGAATTGCTGGCAGAGGTGCAGGGACATGGCAGTTTGTCTGGTTCATGCAAAAAAACAGGCGCTTCATACCGACACGCATGGAGCTTGATCCGGCAGGGGGAGGCGCAGTTGGGCATGCCCTTGCTGAACATGGAGCGCGGCAAAGGCTCCACCCTCACCCCATTGGCTGAAAAACTGGTCTGGGCCGGGCACCGTATCAACGCCAGGCTCACCCCCATGCTAGAGACATTGGCGTCTGAACTGGAGAGCGAAATTGGTCGCTTGTTGTCCAGCAACAGCGAAACCTTGCGCGTGCATGCCAGCCACGGGTTTGCGGTTGAAAAAATGATCGAAAACCTCAAAGCATCCGGTTTGCAAGTGGAGCGCAAATACGTGGGCAGCATAGAAGCCGTCGCTTCGTTGCAGGAAGGCGCTTGTGAAATTGCGGGCTTTCACATTCCGCAAGGTGAATTTGAAGAAACAGGATTCAAACACTATTCACGTTGGTTGATACCCAAACAAAGCCGCATCATCCATGTCGCCACCCGAAGACAGGGCTTCATGGTGGCCAGCGGCAACCCGCACAAAATTTACGAGGTGCAAGACCTCACACGCAAAGGCTTGCGGTTTGTCAACCGTCAACCAAGCAGCGGCACGCGTTTTTTGCTCGAGTGTTTTTTGAAAAAAGCGCAGGTAGATCCATCGCAAATTGCCGGCTATGAGCAGGCTGAATTCACCCATGCAGCAGTGGCCGCATACGTGGCCAGTGGCATGGCCGATGTGGGCTTTGGCGTGGAAACACCGGCAAGGCGCTTCAAGTTGGAGTTCTTACCGTTGGCCACAGAGCGGTATTTTTTGTTGTGCAACCAGTCCGATTTGGACAAGACGCATTTGCAAGCGGTGTTGAAAATTTTGAACAGCGATGCATTTCAATTTGCCGTCAACCAATTGCCAGGCTACACCGCAGCCCATTGCGGTCAGGTGTCCACCATTTCCGATGCTTTTCCACAAGTGGCGTTGAGCCGCAAATATTGAAAATAAAAAAGGCAGCCGAAGCTGCCTTTTCTTACCCTTGGTTGGGAATCTCAATACACAAATATCGGATTCACGATGGCCTGCACAGTACCTGTGGTGCGGTGTGGACCCACAGTGAAAAAGCCTTCATACACTTTGTCGTTGACCGCTTGTTCAGCCACGACGTTTTCCAAAATGAAGATGCCATTTTCAGCCAAAAGAATTTGGTGGACGTGAAAAACCTGCCCAGCATTTTCAAAAGGAATCACTTCCAAGGCCCATGTGTCAGAGCCAATCATGGCGACGCCCAAAGAAGCCAGGTATTTCGCACCTTGCACGCCAAGGCCGGGTTCCACTGAACCATTGCGCTTGTCGTCGACGCCCAGCAGCGTGTGCCAGCCTGTGTAAAAAATCACCACATCGCCTTTTTCAATTTTCATATTGCCTTGGCGCTTGAGGGCAGCTTCAATTTCAGGCTGATTGAACGCAGTACCTTCTGGCACAGGTTTTTTGCCGGTCAAACCGACCATGTCCAAAATCACAGCGCGGGTGGCGATGGCAGGCACAGTTTCAATACCAAACTTTTTCAAACCGCTGATGCCGGTGATATCCACCCCGGGCGTGCAGTTGTAGAACACGTTGTCAATACCAATGTGTCCGAGACCATCCAATTGGGTACCGATACCTACCCAAGTGTTGAGGATGTCATCGTGGTAACTGGTTTTGGTGTTACCAAGGGTTTGGCCATAGTCTTGTCCAGGTTTGACAATCGTCACAGAAATGGTGCGCGGCGGAAATGCTGGGGTTTTGGTGTTGCTTTCGATCCCCATGCGCATGGATTTACCTTGCTTGATCAACTTGGAGGCAGAGAGGGTTTTTGCTGCAGACAAATTGTTCAAAGCACCGATTTGGTCGTCGGGCCCCCATTTGGACTTATGGCATTTTTCATACTCTTGCGCAGAAGCGTTGCTGATGCCGATGGCGCACAGCACCGTTGCAGTGACAAGAGCAGAACACAGTGAACTCAATTTCATAAAGCGTCTCCGTTGGTGGGTTCGGTGGCAGGGAAAAATTGCGCAGTGGGTTGAACCTCGGCACCCTTTGCGCATTGGACAAACAAAAATTGAACCACCTGCTGGCCTTGCATCGAGGTGTCGCGGGTTTCGCTGAGTAACTCGGTGGAGCAGTCGTGGTGGGCGGCGAGTCCAAAGCCAGGGCGTGGTTGGATGGCCATGTACCAAGTGGGGTCAAAGAACCGCACCTTGATGTCCGTGTGGTTGGATGAGGCGGGCAAGTCGGCCACAAATGAAATATGCACTCCGCCTTGGAATCCATGTCCAGCATCAACAGCCCGATAACTGTGGACTTCAAAGGGAATAGGTTGAGCAAGATGGCCTTGTTCGACGGTCAAAAAGAATTGATGGGGCTTCATCAACTCGAAATTGCCTTCGGCAAATGCTTGCAATTCCTCGGGATCCAAGACACCATTTTTGTTGAGATCGATGTTGTCGCGTATTTGCGCGCTGGTCATGGCGTCCAGTTGCCAATTGACCTGCAAAGCCCGTATGCCATTCGATTGCACCAAAGGCTCGACCTGATAAGCAACCCTGACATGGGGATGCGCCAATGCATTACTTGCAACGCAAATTGCCAAGCAGAGTGCAGAAAATCTGAGAACCCTCACCTGTTTTCTCCATGCAGACCATGAAGTTCAAATGTATTGAAGGTTTGCCTGATGCTCAATAGCCAAATGGCCAAACTTCACTGGGGTAAACCCATACGATTGATCAATGAATATGACAAACAGTGGTGCCTCCGACAGGAATCGAACCTGTATCTAGCGCTTAGGAGGCGCTCGTTCTATCCATTGAACTACGGCGGCAAGACAAACAGTTTAAGGCGATAGCCTTGATGCAAACAGGGTGATTCAGAGTGCAGCGTCACTTGCTGAGCATACGCATTGCATCTTCTAAGCCTTTGAGCGTCAAGGGATACATGCGGTTGCTGACCAGTTGTTGGATGATGCTGATGCTTTGGCGGTATTGCCAAACACCAGGCGGTTCGGGGTTGATCCAAGCGAATTTGGGGTAGGCGTGGGTCAAGCGTTGAAGCCATTCTGCACCGGCTTCTTCGTTGTTGTATTCCACGCTTCCGCCCGGTTGCAATATTTCGTAAGGGCTCATGGTGGCGTCGCCGACAAACACCAATTTGTGGTCCTTGTTGTATTTGCGGATCACGTCCCATGTATCAAATTTTTCAGCGAAACGGCGGCGGTTGTTCTTCCACAAAAAATCGTAAACGCAATTGTGGAAGTAGAAAAACTCCAAATGCTTGAACTCGCCTTTGACCGCTGAAAACAATTCTTCGACGCGGCTCACGTGCTCGTCCATGGTGCCGCCCACATCCATCAACAACAGCAACTTGACGTTGTTGTGTCGCTCGGGCCGCATTTTGATGTCTAAGTAACCCGCATTGGCCGCCGTGCTGCGTATGGTGTGGTCTAAATCCAGCTCGTCTTCAGCGCCTTCACGCGCGAAGCGGCGCAGCCGTCGCAAAGCCACTTTGATGTTGCGCGTGCCGAGTTCGACGCTGTCGTCATAGTCTTGGTAAGCACGTTGGTCCCACACTTTGACAGCGCTTTTGTTGCCGCCCTTGCCACCGATGCGAATGCCTTGCGGGTTGTAGCCGCTGTTGCCAAAAGGTGAAGTGCCACCCGTGCCTATCCATTTGCTGCCACCTTCGTGGCGTTCCTTTTGTTCTTCCAGACGTTTTTTCAGGGTGTCCATCAACTCGTCCCAGCCCATTTTTTCGATGGCGGCTTTTTGCTCGGGGGTGAGTTCGTTGTCCAAGATTTTTTTCAGCCACTCCATGGGCACATCGGCGGCGAAATCGGTCAGCATTTCAACGCCTTTGAAATATGCGCCAAAGGCTTTGTCGAACTTGTCGAAATGCTTTTCGTCCTTGATCAAGGCAGTGCGGCTGAGGTAATAAAAATCGTCCATGCTGCAGGCGTCGCTTTGTGGCCCGACCACATTGGCTTGCATGGCTTCGAGCAGCACCAGAAATTCTTTCACCGATACAGGCAACTTGGCTGCGCGCAATGTGTAGAAGAAGTCGATCAGCATGTTTGGCTTTAGCGGTTACGGCTTTGCATGAACACGAGTTTCTCAAATAAGGTCACATCTTGCTCGTTTTTCAGCAAGGCGCCGACCAGCGGCGGCACCGCCACTTTGTCGTCCTGGGTTTGCAGCGCAGCCAGCGGGATGTCTTCGGCCACCAGCAGTTTCAGCCAGTCCAGCAGTTCCGAGGTGGAGGGCTTTTTCTTCAAACCGGGCAGGCCACGCACGTCGTAAAAGGTTTTCAGGGCGGCGGCCAGCAGCTCTTTTTTCAGGTTGGGGAAATGCACATCGATGATTTGCCGCATGGTGTCGGCTTCGGGAAATTTGATGTAGTGAAAGAAACAACGGCGCAAAAACGCGTCGGGCAATTCTTTTTCATTGTTCGAGGTGATGAACACCAGTGGGCGAGATGTCGCCTTGATCAACTCGCGGGTCTCATAACAATAAAACTCCATGCGGTCGAGTTCGCGCAGCAAGTCGTTGGGGAATTCAATGTCTGCTTTATCGATTTCATCGATCAAAAGCGCCACAGGTTCGGTAGCGGTGAAGGCCTGCCACAACACGCCTTTGATGATGTAGTTTTCAATGTTCTTCACACGTTCACCGCCGTCTAAGTCGGCCATTTGGCTGTCGCGCAACCGGCTGACGGCGTCATATTCGTACAAACCTTGCTGCGCTTTGGTGGTCGATTTGATATGCCATTGCAGCAAAGGCATATTGAGCGCCGCCGCTACCTCTTCTGCCAACATGGTTTTTCCCGTACCGGGTTCACCCTTGACCAACAAGGGTCGCTTCAGTGTGATGGCCGCGTTGACCGCCAGCATCAAGTCTTGGGTGGCCACGTAGTTTTGGGTGCCTTGGAATTTCATCTTCGATTGCCTTTCGAGGGGATTGACGCGGAGCTTACAAATCGCGTCTATATAATCTTCGGAGTTTCAATGATTGTCTGTCCAAAATGAACAAGTTTTATACGTCGTTGCTCGTCTTGTTTGTCGCTTGTGCGACCACTGTTGTCAATGCCCAAGAAGCAGGCGACGCCAAAGCCGGTGAAACCAAGATCGCCATGTGTATCGGTTGTCACGGCATCAAGGGCTACCAAGCCAGCTTTCCCGAAGTCTATAAAGTTCCCAAAATTTCTGGACAAACCGCCGCTTACATTGTGTCTGCGTTGACCGCCTACCAAAAGGGCGAACGCAAGCACCCCACCATGAAAAGCATTGCGGCTTCGCTCACTGCCAAAGACATGGCTGATATCGCCGCCTATTACGAATCACACGGCAAAGCAACCGCCCCTGCAGTGCCAGAAAAAGCCGCTGAAGCCTCCGGTAAAGTTGCTGAACTGATCACCAAAGGTGCGTGTACCTCTTGCCACGGTGCCAACCTCAACAAACCCATGGTGCCCGGCTATCCCAAAATCGCCGGTCAATACAAAGACTACCTGTATGTGGCGCTCAAGTCTTACAAAGTAGAAAACCAAGCCACCTGGGGCCGTGGCAATGCGGTCATGGCTGGCGTTGCCAAGCAATTCACCTTGGCCGAGTTAAAAGAAATCGCGGCCTATGTCAGCCAACAACAAGGGGATTTGCAGACCGTGTCCCAATCCAAATTCCGCTGATAGCCCAAAAGCTTTCATCCAAAGGTCCACCTTGGTGGGCCTTTTTTTTGGGCGTAACCGCTTGAAGGTTTTTCAGTCTTTGGTGGCCTGCCGTTGAACAGCATCGATATAGGCTTGTCCATCGGGAGGGCGACCACTGCGTTGGCTTTCCCACAGCATGGTGCCCAAGCATTCCATGACTTCATGTTGAGCAACATGTAAATCAGGCCGCTTGGCGGCGAGTAATTCAACCGCTTGCCGAATGCCACGGGGTTGGTCGATGGAACATTGCTCGCTGATGGACAAATGCATCGACAAATGTAAAAAAGGATTGCCAGTGCTGTCATCAAACGAGGTGGCCAGCGCGGCTTCTTCGTTTTCCAGGATGGCGTGGTACTCGGGGTGTCGCTTGATCCATTCGGCGGCCAATGTCTCTAGCGGATCGACCAGCGGCCCTTGCAACTGTTTGGCATAGACTTGACAGAAGAAGCGCCGGACGTCTTGTTGTGAAGGACTAAACATGCGCTCTATTGTCAACCAGAGAAGCCCATGAACCAAGCCTATATTTGTGACGCCATCCGTACCCCTTTCGGTCGCTACGGCGGCGCTTTGTCCAGTGTGCGTACCGATGACTTGGCCGCCATTCCTTTGCGGGCACTCATGGCTCGCAATCCGCAAGTCGACTGGATGGCGATTTCTGATGTGCTGTATGGCTGTGTCAACCAAGCAGGTGAAGACAACCGCAATGTGGCGCACATGGCGAGTTTGCTGGCGGGCTTGCCCCATCAAATTCCTGGAGCAACGATCAACCGCTTATGCGGCTCTGGCATGGATGCATTGGGTACCGCGGCCCGAGCCATTCGCGCGGGTGAGGCAGGTATGGTGATCGCGGGTGGTGTAGAGAGCATGAGCCGAGCGCCGTTTGTCATGCCCAAAGCCGAATCTGCTTTTGCGCGCACGCCCGCTATTTTTGACACCACCATTGGCTGGCGCTTTATCAACCCCGTGATGAAAGCGATGTACGGCGTGGACGCCATGCCCGAGACTGCAGAAAACGTCGCCGTGGACTACAAGATCGAACGCGAAGCCCAAGACCGCATGGCACTGGCCAGTCAGTTGAAAGCCGTGGCAGCGCAAAAGTCAGGTGTATTGGCCGAGGAAATCACACCGGTGACCATTCCGCAAACAAAAGGCGAACCCATCGCGGTTGACAAAGATGAACACCCGCGTGAAACCAGCCTGGAAACCCTCGCCAAGCTCAAGGGCGTGGTGCGCCCCGATGGCACGGTGACCGCTGGCAACGCCAGTGGCGTGAACGATGGTGCCTGTGCTTTGTTGCTGGCCAGCGAATCCGAAGCGGCCAAGCACGGCCTGACGCCGCGTGCACGTGTCGTGGGCATGGCCACCGCGGGCGTGCCGCCGCGCATCATGGGCATAGGGCCCGCACCGGCCACAGAAAAAGTGTTGGCACTGACCGGCTTGACGTTGGCGCAAATGGACGTGATCGAGTTGAACGAAGCGTTTGCCGCGCAAGGCATAGCGGTGTTGCGCATGCTGGGTTTGCAAGACGATGATGTGCGCGTCAACCCAAACGGCGGTGCGATTGCCTTGGGCCATCCGCTGGGTGCCAGTGGTGCCAGACTGGTGATGACAGCGGCGCGGCAATTGCAACGAACCGGTGGGCGTTACGCTTTGTGCACCATGTGCATCGGTGTGGGGCAGGGGATTGCGGTGGTGATTGAGAGGGTTTAGGCCAGCGTATTTTTTTACTGCTCGACAAAAGCCCGTTCCACCACAAAGTCGCCTGGGGTGCTGGTATTTCCTTCGGCAAAGCCACGTTCTTCCAACATGTTTTTCAAGTCTTTGAGCATTTGCGGGCTGCCGCACAGCATGACCCGGTCGTCTTTGGGGTTGAAAGCGGGCAGACCCAAGTCGGTAAACAATTTGCCAGAGTGAATCAAATCGGTCATGCGGCCTTGGTTTTTGTAGGGCTCGCGTGTGACGGTGGGGTAGTAGAGCATTTGTTCGCGAACCATGTCGCCAAGCAATTCATGCTGTGGCAGTTCTTGCGTGAGGTAGTCGTGGTAGGCCAATTCGTTCACCTGACGCACGCCGTGCACGATGATGACTTTTTCAAAGCGCTCATAGGTGTCGGGGTCGCGCACGATGCTGAGGTAAGGGGCCAGTCCCGTCCCGGTTCCCAGCAAATACAGATGTTTGCCGGGCAGCAAATAATCAATCAATAGCGTGCCGGTGGGTTTGCGCCCGACGATGATTTTGTCGCCCACTTGAATATGCTGTAGCCGCGATGTGAGTGGGCCGTCGGGGACTTTGATGCTCAAAAATTCGAGGTGCTCTTCGTAGTTGGGGCTGACGATGCTGTAAGCACGCAGCAATGGTTTGCCGTCGACTTTGAGTCCGATCATGGTGAAATGCCCGTTGGAAAACCTGAGAGCCATGTCACGGGTGGTGGTAAAACTGAACAGGCGGTCTGTCCAATGGTGAACTGTCAGGACGGTTTCTTCTAGAAAAGCACTCATGGACGCGATCTTTGAATGGGTAAACCGCTGATTTTAGAGGACGCATTGTCAACCGCCGTTGCTTGCTGTCGCCAGCACGATTGACGAACCTTCCCGTATGAAAGACACCCTACCGAATGAAAAAGCATTTCAACACTTTCAAAGAACTGCAAGCCTGCGTGGGCCAAGACGTCGCGGTCAGCGATTGGTGTGTGGTGACCCAAGCGCAAATCAACCAATTTGCCGATGCCACCCACGACCACCAGTGGATTCATGTGGACGAACAGAAAGCCACCAATGGCCCGTTTGGAACCCCGATTGCCCATGGGTTTTTGACACTTTCTTTGTTGCCGCTGTTTTTTGAATCGGCTTTTTCGATGGCGCAAACCCGCATGGGGGTGAACTATGGCTTGAACAAAGTCAGATTCACCGCGCCGGTGCCGGTCAACAGCCGCTTGCGTGCCCACATGCATTTGCTGGCTTGCGAGGACATTGAGCCTGCAGGCATACAAATGACGTGGCGCGTGAGCGTTGAGCGTGAAGGCAGCGACAAACCTGTGTGTGTTGCGGAGTCGTTAGTCAGGCATTACGCCTGATGACCAAACCCCTGTTGTCGCCAAGCTTCGTACACCACCACCGCCACCGC
>JALRAA010000109.1 GCA_023262645.1 Burkholderiaceae bacterium | reverse complement strand
AGCCACGCTGTTTTGAAAGTCTGCCAATTGATCCAGCCAAGGTTGCCAGCAGGCTTTGAGTTGCGCCAGGGTGGCGGTGTGTGTGCTGCGGCTTTCATGTAAGCGCGACACCACCGCGTCGCCAGCAAAACACCCTGAGGGTGCTTGCTGCCAAAGCTCATTCAGGGCTTGTGCGTTGCCCGTGTTGGCGGCACGCGCCCATTGGCCAATCCCTTGGGTGGCATCAAAACGGTGGCTGTGTACCAAGCTGATGGTGTGCGCAGAAAGCAGTTTGCCTTGGCACAGTTGCGCCATCACCGCGCCCGCTTCGACCGATGCCAACTGGTCTTTGTCGCCCAATAAAACCAAGCGAGCGGTCAGAGGCACGGCTTGCAGCAAGCGGGCCATGAGTTCCAGATCGATCATGGAGGCTTCGTCGACCACCACCACGTCCGGTGCATGGCTGGTGTGGGCTTGTGCCGGTTCGGAAATCAGCCAGCGGTGCAAGGTGAGGGCGGTTTCTGGCAAGGCCTGCGTTGAGTTGTCAGGCAACAAGGAACGCGCTTGCAACAAGGTTTGCGATAAACGCGCGGCTGCTTTGCCGGTGGGCGCGGTCAACACCACGCGCAAAGGGGTGGTTGAATGGGCTTGCAACAAACGCAACAGTTTGACCACGGTGGTGGTTTTTCCGGTGCCGGGCCCACCGGTGATCAAGGTCACGGCGTGTTGTGCAGCATGGGCGCAAGCAAGCCGCTGCATGTCTTGGGTTTGCGCGGGTGGACCAAACAACGCATCGAGTTGCGCCTCTAAATCAGCGGGAGGTGTGAGGGTTTGCTGTAGCCGTGTGCTCAAGTTGTGGCGGATGGTTTGCTCGGCTTGCCAAGCTCGCCGCAAATACAAACGTTGGCCATCCCATACCAGTGGTGAATGCTCGCCTTGGGCCCAAGGCAAGTTGTTGGCGGCCAGATGCAAATCAGTGGGCAAAGCTTGGCATTGCTCTGCATTCCAATTCAACACGCTGGCGGCTTGTGCAGGCCAATCTTGCAAGTCCAAGCACGCATGGCCGCGTCCCCATTGGTAGCTGGTCAATGCCGCCAGCCAACGGTGCTCTAAAACCTCGGTGGGTTGCTGCTGTTGACAGAATTGCGCAAACGCCAAATCCAGGGCTTGCAAGGGCGTGCGCGCACTGCCTGGCCAGCCGCTGCGAGTGAGTTCGCGCAGTTTCATGTCGTCCCTTTGGCGAACGCCATATCCAGTTGCTGAATCAGCGACAAAGGTGGCTTCATGTGATGCACACCTGCGCCTTCGCTGTGTATGCCGCGCAAAAACAGATAGACCGCGCCGCCGACATGTCGGTCATAGTTGTAATCGGGTAAACGCGAGGACAGCAACCGGTGCAACGCCAACAGGTAGAGCACATATTGCACGTCATACCGTTTGTCGAGCACGGCTTGGTTCAATGTGTCGGGTTCGTAGTTGGGCAAGCCGTTAGATTTGTAGTCCAGCACCCAATAGCGGCCGTCGTGTTGAAACACCAAATCGATGAACCCTGTCAGCATGCCTTGCAACATGCGCGGTGGCAGTGGAGCGCGGGGGCGTCCGGCAAGCACATGCGCGGTGATCCACTGGTCGATGTGTGCACTGCTTAAGTGGGCCGCCCCGAACTTGAATTCCATCTCTGGCCACAGGTGGGAAGCCGAGAGCTGTGACAACACCACGGGCGGCGTAGAAGCATCGGCTGGGGCCAGGGGCAAGGGCGATGACACCACAGCACGCAATGCCTCAGGCAAGGCTTGCACACTGCGGGCGGGCAAATTCAGGCTGCGTGTTTTGCGGTCTAACAACTGTTGCCATGCTTGGTCGATCAAACCGCCGGGTGTGCCAGCGTGGACCAAAGGCCAGGCTTGTTGCGCCTGCCATTCCAGCAAGTCGTGTAGCAAGCTGCCGTAAGACGCTCCGCGAGGAAATGTTTGCCAAAAATCGGTGGCCACTGGGTCACCGCTGCTGCGAATAGAGGCCGGGTTGCTGTGCAGGGCAGGGTCATCCTCTGGCAGTGGATGCTCGATCGCATCTGTCCACGCATCGGATTGCGCTTCTTCGCGCAGCGATCCGGCTTCGATGCCACGCGTGAGGCTGCTGAAACTGGCCATCCACCAACGGGCGTAAGGCTTGCGATGCGCCACCTTTGCGTCTTGGCGGGCGACCTGTTGTGGCGGCGCTTGGTAAACCTCCGAGTCTGCCAGTGGCAATGCCGCCAGCGCAATATCAGGGCTGTGTCCCAACAATGTGTGCAAGCGTTCGGGCAAATCTTCATGGTGTTGGCGCTGCAGCATTTCTGAGACGGCACTGCGCTTGAGGGTTTTGCCTTTTCCTGACAACCCGTTGGATGTGGCTGCCACACCTAACCACATGCCGCGTTGGGCGCGGGTGAGTGCCACGTACAGCAAGCGCATGTCTTCTTCTACATGGGTGTCGGTGATGTCGGCGTCGTCATCCTTGCTGCCTCCAGATGTTTTGAAGCTGCCTAAAAAGGGGACAAACACCAGCGGGTATTCCAAGCCTTTGCTCTTGTGAAATGTCACCACTTGCACACAGTGCGCATCGGTTTCGAGCCGCATTTTTTGGGCCTCAGGGTTGTCGCTGTCGGCTTGTAGTTGTTGTTCCAAAAACTGCAACAAAGCTTGCGGGCCTTGCAAGCTGACTGCTGCGGTTTGCAACAACTCGCCGAGTTGCAAAAGATTGGTCAACCGCCTGGGCCCTTGCGGTTGAGACAACAGGCGTTTTGCAATGTGTTGGCTGTGCATCCATTGGTAGAGCATGGGCAACACGCCTTGGCGTTGCCAGATGTGCAGCCATTGCTGACAGGATTCTGCGAGCGCATCACTCAATTCGGGGTCTTGCATCGCCTGCGTCAATTCGTTGAGCGGCCAAGCCCACAACTTGCTGGCCATGGCACTGCGCAACCAGCGCATGTGTCGCGGCATGCTGATGGCCCGAAGCACGCGCCACAGATCAGTGGCTTCGGGGCTTTGGTAAACATTCGCATGGTCAGACAAAAAGACGCTGGGTAAGCCCACCCGTGATAACGCCGATTGCATGGCTTGTGCATGGGCATGGCTGCGCACCAAGACCGCCATTTGTCCGGGGTGGATATCTGGGTGCGAATGCAGCAACTTGGCCATTTGCGCGGCAAAGCCTTTGGCCATGGTTTGCACATGCAAATCGGATGGCCAATAAGGTTTGTCGGTGATGCCTTCTGGCAATGGCAGATGCCAGACGGTCAGCGGTGCCATGGGTTGGCCACTGGCGTCGGCCAACGGCACGGCTTTGGCTGCGCTTTTCACATGCACAAATTCAATGGTTTGTTGCTTGGAGCGAAACGGATGCGACAAACTGCCAAACAACACATTGACGGCATTCACCAAACCGGGCGCAGAGCGGTAATTGGTGTCGAGCGTATGGCAAGCGTTCGGGTCGGTTTCTAACGCGGTGTTGCGGGCCCATAAATAGGTGTCGAGGTCTGCACCCCGAAAACTGTAAATGGCTTGCTTGGGGTCGCCAATCATGACCAAAGCGTTTTTGTCATGGACACGCGAGCGGTCGTAAATGCGGTCCAAACTTTCGTATTGCCAAGGGTCGGTGTCTTGGAACTCGTCGACCATGGCCACCGGGTATTGCTGTCGAATCGCGTCGGCCAGCTCGCCGCTGTCTTGTTGCAAAGCATGGTGCAAGCGCTGTAGCAAATCGTTGAAATCAAACTGCGATTGCTCAAGCTTGGCCCGCTGATAGGCGGCCCGCAATTCGTGGGCTGCATGCTCTACCAGCAACGAAGCGCAAGCAGGCTCTTGTTCGGCCTGCTGCACCCAATCAGAAACTTGGTGAAAGAAATCGATGTCGTTGGCGGCTTTCCAGCCGCAGGCCTGCAATTTTTCAGCGGTGAACCGCGCCAGCGTTTTGAGTTCGATGCTGCGTCCTTGCTCCGCCCAAGCGGTCAGTTGCTCAACCCAAGATACAAAATTTTTCTCTGTGATACCCACGCCTCGTATCAAGCCTTGGCCTTTTGCGTCGCGCAACAGGTCGGGCAGATGGCTTTGCCAAGCTTGTCGTGCCTTGGTTTGCAATGCCTGTTCCTGTCGTTGCCACTGCACAAAGGGTTGCAAGATATCCACTGGCAAGGCCACTGCAGGTGGCGTGTGTTCCTGATTCGCGGCGGGTGGTTTCAGGTCCCATGCTTTCCATAACGGGCGAATTTTTTCCAGCAACACGTCTGGGTTGGCACCGATTTGATCTAACAAGTCTCTGCTCAGCAACGCAAAACTGCTGAGCATGCGTCTGCTCCAGCCGTGGATGGTGTAGATGGCTGCTTCGTCCATGGCTTGTTCGGCCAGGTGTAAGCGACGCACACACGTCGGCCAGAAGTCTGGGTCCAGGTCTTGGCTCAGGCGTTTCAAAAAAGGATCGTCTTGGGGTGTATTGCCTTTGCAGGCAGCGTCAAACCAACCGGCTGCCTGGTGCAAACGGTTGCGAATGCGTTCACGCAACTCAGCCGTGGCCGCTTCGGTGAAGGTCATGACCAATATTTGCGAAGGCATGAGCGGTTCTTGGTCAACCCGTCCGTGGCCGATGACCAAGCGCAGATACAGCGCCGCCAAAGTCCAGGTCTTGCCGGTGCCTGCGCTGGCTTCAATGATTTGCCGCTGGCGCAACGGCAGGTGTAACGGGTCGAGAGTGTTCATGCCTCGTCTTCCACTTCTGCAGGCGCCGACAAGTTGCTGGTGTTGAGCATGGGGCCATAAATTTGCATAGCCAATGCCTCAAACTGCTGCATGTCCATGTCTTCAAAGCGCGAAAAAACACGTTGCAAATAGGGCGAGTCGGTTTGTTCGCCATGCCGAAACCGGTTGCCTTCCAATGTTGTTCGCGCGGCAGACAAAGCTTTGCGTCTTTGTGCTTCTTCTGGCAGGTCGCTGTGCGTTTCTTTTTGACGTTGCAATACATAGGCACAAGCGGTTTTGCGTGCCACTGGCAAAGGGTTGAACCACGCTTGTTGGTAGAGCAGCACCAGCGTTTCCAACCATGCCAAGGCCTGAGAAGGCACCAAAGGTTTGAGCACGACCACGCCGTCAACGCCGCTTTGCACGCTCTCGGTAGAAATGCCAGCGGCGTTGGCTGCCAAATGGCCCAGCCACACAGCGTACAGAGCATTTCCGTGCAACACATGGCCCGCCCGCATGTCGGTATACAAGCCACTGCCATCGGCGCGTTGACGCCAGCGGCTGTGGTCGCCGCCATAAGGCAAGGTGACCGTGAAGCCATGCGCTTGCAGACTGAGCGATTGCGCTGGCCATTCGAGCGTGGCTTTTTCAAACCAGGGTTGCAGTTGAGAGGAGATGGTTTCTTTGAGGGCCAGCAATGCCTCTTGTTGCGCTTGACCGCCACCCGCCATGGCCAGTTCGCCGCGCCATTTCAGTTGTTGCAACAAGGCCTGTGGATTGGCTGCGTAAAGCACTTCTTGCTGACGCAAATAGCCGTCTAAGCCACTCAGGTCAAACGGCTCGTTTTCTTCGTCTTTGTCTTTCGGGGTATCAAGCACCACTTGCAAATGGTGTTTGAAATACACCTCCACCGGTTGGCGCAACAAGGTTTGCAAGGCCGCTTCGTCCAAAGTGGCGGGCATGGGTAGCGCTGCTTGTGGGGCAGTCAGTGGTGGCGTGGTGGTGTGAGGGTCTGCGTGTACCTTGGCCCATTCAGCCGCATAGGTTGCAAAACCAGTGCCTGCGGTGAAGTAACGGGATGAAAACGGTTGCAGCGGTTGCAGCAAGGGCTCGAAGGCCAGATCGCGGCCATGGGGGTGGCTGTGGCAACGGTTGACATGGTCCAGCAATTGCGCGACCAGCA
>JALRAA010000108.1 GCA_023262645.1 Burkholderiaceae bacterium | reverse complement strand
GGTTCATGAGTTTGCAACGCATCAGCCTGCGCGATTTCGTCATCGTGCGGCAGCTTGAGCTTGAAGTTGCCCACGGCTTTGGCGTTCTCAGTGGCGAGACCGGCGCAGGCAAATCCATTTTGGTCGATGCACTGCAATTGGTACTGGGCGCAAGGGGCGACGCCAATGTGGTGCGAGAAGGTGCGCCTCGGGCAGAAATCAGCGCGGAGTTTCAGACCCATGCATCGGTCGTTCAATGGTTACAAGACAACGGTTTTGATGCGGAAGAGCAGTTGTTACTCAGGCGCAGCATTGATGCACAAGGCAAAAGCCGCGCTTGGATCAATGGCAGCGCCGCCACCGCCGCGCAACTGCGCGACATTGGCGACCAATTGGTGGACATCCACGGTCAACATGCCTGGCAAAGCCTGACGCGCCCTAGCGCAGTCAGGGGTTTGCTCGACGCCTATGCCGGCGTGGATTCACAAAGCTTGCAAGCCGTTTGGGATGCATGGCGCAGCGCGCAACAAACCTTGGCGCATGCCAAGCAAGCCCAAAACCAATTGCAACAAGAACGTGAGCGCTTGGCTTGGCAAATCAGCGAGGTGGACAAACTCGCACCCCGACCCGATGAATGGGACGAACTCAATGCTCAGCATTCCCGCCTGTCCAATGTGCAAACTTTGATGGAAGCTGCGCAAACGGCGCTTGAACATTTGAGCGGTGAAGATGCGGGCGCAACACTTTCTTTGACCCACGCACAACAAGCGCTGCTCGCACAAAGCGATATCGAGCCAGAGTTTCAAACACTGTCCGACCAATTGGCGGCGAGTCTGGCCCAAGCTGAAGACGCCGCCCACAGTTTGCAAACTTGGCTGAGACGCGCTGACTTGGATCCGCAAGGTTTGGCAGAGTTGGACGCTCGCTTGGGTTTGTGGGTGTCATTGGCCAGACGCTATAAAAGAACGCCAGCGGAGCTGCCAGAACTGTATGCAGGTTGGCAAACTGAATTACAAAAACTGGATGCAGCAGCAGATTTGGATGCCCTGGAAAAAGCCGAGCTCGCTGCTGCTCAGGCTTATCTGAAACAGGCCAAGCAACTCAGCAAAGCCCGTTCGACAGCCGCTCCGAAGTTGGCTGCCAGCATCACCCAAGCCATGCAACAACTGGGTATGCAAGGAGGGCGTTTTGAAGTCTCCCTGGAACCCTTGCCGGAGCCTGCCAGCCATGGTTTGGAAGAGGTTCAGTTTTTGGTCGCCGGGCATGCAGGCAGCTCACCACGCCCCGTGGGCAAGGTGGCCTCCGGCGGCGAACTTTCCCGCATAGCCTTGGCCATAGCCGTAACCACCAGCCAATTGGGTACCGCGCAGACATTGATCTTCGATGAAGTCGACTCCGGTGTCGGCGGCGCGGTTGCCGAAACCGTGGGCCGTTTAATGAAACAACTCGGCCGTGACCGTCAGGTGTTGGCGGTCACCCATTTGCCGCAAGTCGCCGCCTGTGCAGACCACCATTGGGTGGTTTCGAAACAATCGGACAAACAAGGCAGTTTCAGCGCGGTGCATGCGGTCAGTGGCGAGCAACGGGTGAGTGAAATTGCCCGCATGCTGGGCGGCGAGCGTTTGTCTGACACCACCCATGCCCATGCCCGCGAAATGCTGTTGTCCATGGCCTCATCCACCGCAACCAAAGCCAAAAAACGGGCGGCCAACCCATGAAGCGCGAACTGGTGTTGATCACCGGCATGTCGGGTTCTGGCAAATCCATCGCTTTGCATGCCTTGGAAGACGCAGGCTATTACTGCGTTGACAACCTTCCGCCAGAACTGTTGATGCCGTTTGTTCAACTCGAAGACCGAAAAGATTCGCAAAAAGTGGCCATTGCCATGGATGTTCGAAGTGCCAATGCACTGCACACCGTTCCCTCGCAGCTGGCGCAATTGCGCAGCCATGACGTCAATGTCCGGCTGCTGTTTTTGGATGCTGGCACAGACACCTTGCTTCGCCGCTTTTCAGAGACGAGGCGCAACCACCCTTTGTCGTACGTTTCGGCCAACGGTAGCCAAAGCGCTCGCGATTTGATGAATGCCATCGAGCTTGAACGCCAACTGCTGGCTGATTTGCGCGAAGAATCGCACATCATCGACACCAGCCAACTTCGCGCCAGCAAATTACAAAGTTATATCCACGACTTGGTCACGGCTGCTGGTTCCCAGTTGACGCTGATGTTCGAATCATTCGCGTTCAAGCGTGGCATTCCTGTTCATGCAGATTTTGTGTTTGATGTGCGCATGTTGCCCAACCCTCATTACGAAGCAGATTTAAGCAGCCTCACCGGGCGCGACAAGCCAGTCGCAGAATGGTTGCAAGCCCATGCCGCTGTTCAAGACATGGCGCAACAAATCGCCCAATTTTTAGACCAGTGGTTGCCAGTGCTCAAAAAAGACCACCGCAGTTATGTGACGGTGGCCATTGGTTGCACCGGCGGTCAGCACCGCTCCGTGTATTTGGTCGAGCAATTACAGCAACGGTTTGTCGAGCATTGGGTCTGCCTCAAGCGCCACAGGGAACTCGACGCGAGCTGAACCCAATCGCTCTCAGCCGCGCTCCAACAATTTTCTGACCGGCGCTGGCAAACCCAATGCGGGCCACTCGTTCGCTGCGAACCAAGCCCCCTCTCCCAGATCTATGCGCTGGGGTATCGACAGATGGCATGCGTGGATGTGCAAGTCTTTGTGGGTCAGCACATGAATGAAAGCCGCTTGCATGTTCAAGCCATTTCGCCATGGCTCGGGCAGCGACGTCTTCAAACGGTCTTCATTGTCAAACATAGGTTGGGTATACAAGCCCGCCCAAATACCGGTTGGCGGGCGTTGACTCAACCAAACATCGCCTTGCACCGTGGTGGCGCACAACAGCCAAAGGCTTTGTGCACTGCGCTTGACCTTGCGTGTTTTGACAGGAAAAGCTGTCGGATCACCACGGGCGTTGGCCACGCAATCTGCTTGCACCGGACAGCGCTGGCATAGCGGTTTGGCTCGGGTGCACAAGGTTGCGCCCAAATCCATGATGCCCTGTGTGTATGCGGGCATGTCTGAGCGGCTCTGTGGCAAGCACCGACGGGCGACTTCCCACAATGTTTTTTCATGCTTGGACTCAGACAAATCAAAAGCAAATCCTTGGTGCCTTGTCAACACGCGCTTAACATTGCCATCCAAAATAGCTACGCGTTCTTCAAAACACAGCGATGCGATCGCCGCCGCCGTGGAAGGACCAATGCCTTTCAAGGTTTGCAACAGCGCGGACTGGCTGGGAAATATGCCGGCGAAGTCGTCAACCACTTGCTTAGCGCAAGCGTGCAAATGGCGTGCTCGGCTGTAATAACCCAATCCGCTCCACAAACCCAAGACTTCATCCAAACTGGCTGCAGCCAATGTTTGAACATCGGGAAATGCTTGCAGAAAACGCGTGTAGTAGCCCATGACTGTCGCCACTTGGGTCTGCTGCAACATGATTTCAGACAACCACACCCGGTAAGGGTCGCGGGTGTTTTGCCAAGGCAAATCATGGCGGCCATGTTGGCGCTGCCACAGCACCAAACGATCGGCAAATGGGCTCAGGGCTTTTGGCACAGCGGGCAATAAAAACTGGAGCGTTGTCCTTGAACCAGCCGCTTGATCGGCGTGGCACAAGCACGACAAGGCAGGCCCGCCCGGTCGTACACATTCGCTTGCAACTGAAAGTACCCGTTTTGACCTTGGGCGTTGGAGAAATCGCGCAGACTGCTGCCGCCCTTCTCCACCGCGCTGGCCAACACCTGCCTGATGGCTTGGTGCAATTTGAAAGCCCGCTGCTTGCTGATGCGCGAAGCGCGTGTGGTGGGTCGAATTCCCGCCAGATACAAAGCCTCACTGGCGTAAATATTGCCAACACCCACCACCAACTCGCCTGCCAGCAGCACTTGCTTGACCGGTGCATGTTTCTTTTTCAAACCCAACGCAAAAACCTGGGGATCAAAACTGTCTTCCAAGGGCTCCACACCCAAGCGCCCTAGCAACTTCACCGCCAGCGCATCCAATTCGTTGCTCACATACACCACCGCACCAAAACGTCTGGGGTCATGTAAGCGCAACAATCCGTGGTCGGTGAACAAATCGAAATGGTCATGCTTTCCCGCGACTGGGGTTTGCTTGCCAAATGTCAATGAACCCGACATTCCCAAATGGATAAGTAGTATTCCTTGGGATAAATCAAGTAATAAGTACTTGCCTCTGCGCCTCACGCGCAAAACCTGCCTGCCTTTCAAGGTGTCAGGGTCGCATGACAAAGGCCAGCGCAACGGCTTACCAACCTGCACATTCAGGATATTTGCACCCGAAATGGCGGGGGCAAAACTCAGTCGGGTGACTTCAACCTCGGGTAATTCAGGCATGTCGGGCAGGGACGAGTGACGTGGGATTATCATGCCAGGCCATGCACCACGCCTTGCCCACCACTTCTGTTTCTAGCCTCGGGCGTGGGCAGGGGATCGCCTCCCCCAGGGTTCGCACCTGGTTTTACCGGTTTGGGGCCTTGCTCCCTGCACTGCTCCCCTTGTTCATGCTGGCACCGCCTGCCTGGTCTCAAGGCACGACAGCGGTCGGTACGGCTGTTCGCGAACCCGTGAACAACTCGCCACTCAGCGCCGAGTTGATGTTCCAAATCCTGCTGGGCGAACTCAACACCTACCAAGGCGAACCCGGTGTGGGGTATTCGCTGCTGCTGGATGCTGCGCGCCGTACCGGTGACGCACGGCTCTTTCAGCGAGCCGTGGATATCGCCTTGCAATCGCGCTCTGGCGATGCGGCTCTGGAGGCCGCCAACGCGTGGCGACAAGCCCATCCGCAATCACGCGAGGCCAACCGCCACGTGTTGCAAATCCTGCTGGCGCTGAACCGAGTAGCCGACACGCTGATTCCCCTTCGCACCGATATCAACCTCGCACCGGCGAATGAGCGCGCCAGCGCCCTGGTCTCGATTCCGGGACTGTACGCCCGTGTCACCAACAAAAAGCAGGCGGCTCAGGTCATCGAACAGGCCCTGGCGCCTTTCCAGTCGCGCACTGACACCGGACCAATCAGCTGGACTGTGATCGGACATATGCGTTTGCTGGCCGGTGACCTGGACGGCAGTTTTCAGGCTGCCCAACGCAGCCTGGCCTTGGACAACTCGTCTCCAGCCCCAGTGTGGCTGGGCCTGGAGCTCATGTCGCAACGCCACCCCGGCGCCGAGGCGATGGTGACCTCCGCCCTGGACAAGCACCCGCAACCCGACCTGCGCCTGGGGCTGGCTCGGGTGCTGATTGAGCAACTGCGTCTGGATGAAGCCACCCTCCAGTTGACCCGTTTGAGCCAGCAACAACCGGATTTTTCTCCCGCCTGGTTGCTGCTGGGCAGCGTGTTGGCAGAAAAGGGCGAGGCCCCAGCCGCTGAGGCGGCCTGGAAACGCTACCTGGGCATCGTGGATGTCCGAGATACCAAGCTCCAGCGCGAGTTAGCCCAGGCCTACCTGGGCTTGGCGCAAATCGCCAGCCGACGCGGCGATGACGCTGTCGCCGAGTCATGGCTGTCACGCATCGACGACCCGCGCAGCCTGGCGCGGGTTCAGATCCAGCGCGCCAGCATCCTGGCCCGCCAGGGCAAGATGCCGCAGGCGCGCCAGTTGATCGCTGACCTGCCCGAGCGCAACCCGTCAGAGCGCCGCACCAAATTGCTGGCCGAGGTGCAACTGCTGCGCGACAACCAAGCCTTGGAGGCTGCCTACGATCGACTGACCCAGGCGCTGACGCGCGAGCCCAACGACGCCGAGTTGCAATACGAGCAAGCCATGGTGGCCGAAAAAATGAACCTATAGTTTCAGTTGGTATGGCTATTGGACGTTCCATTTTAAGCATGAGAAAGATGCTATGGCCTTTACGTTGAGGTGGCTAT
>JALRAA010000107.1 GCA_023262645.1 Burkholderiaceae bacterium | reverse complement strand
GTTTCGGTTTCTCTGTTGCCATGTTTTCATTCTATCGATGCCAGAGGGGCTTCTGCGATCAGTTTGCGGAAAGTCCTTATGCCGCACTGCAACATTCGGCATCAGTCGGGTAAACCTTGAATTGACAAGCGCAAAAAGCATGATTTAAATGTTCCATACAGCTTTAAATGATGGAGACAAGCATGCCCAGTGGAACAGTCAAATGGTTCAATGACGCAAAGGGATTTGGATTCATTCAACCAGATGGGGGTGGGCCAGATGCTTTTGCGCATTTTTCTGCCATTGCCATGGAAGGTTTCAAAAGCCTCAAAGAAGGCGCTCGTGTGTCCTTTGAGCTAACCGACGGCCCCAAGGGGCCAATGGCCGTCAACATTCAGTCGGAAGGCGGCGCAAAGCCTGCTGAATAGACAGAAAAAAGCCCCTGAGAGTTGATCTCAAGGGCTTTGGTCTTTTGGATTGGTCGGCGTGGCGGGATTCGAACTCGCGACCCCTTGCACCCCATGCAAGTGCGCTACCAGGCTGCGCTACACGCCGAAAAAAATGATTATAGCCGTGACCTGATCAAATCAATCGAGAAGACCGCGTATTTCAAACAATTCTTGACGCAAAAGTTGCAAGCGGTTGGCGTCATTTCCAGACAAAGTGCTGGCCCAAGGATCTTCTGTTTTGGTTTCGTTCAAGGACAGGTTGTCTTCCAATTCTTCTAAACCCTGCAACATGACTTCACCCGCACGTTTTTTTTCACGCTCCAGTTGCACGAGTTCTTGCAGCTTGTTGCGAGCACCACTGATGGTGAAGCCTTGTTCATACAGCAGGTCTCTGATGCGCCTGATCATCAGCACTTCATGGTGTTGGTAATAGCGGCGATTGCCACGCCGTTTCATGGGTCGCAATTGGGTGAATTCCTGCTCCCAATAGCGCAGCACGTGTGGCTTGACGCCACACAATTCACTGACCTCACCGATGGTGAAGTAGCGTTTTGCTGGAATGGAAGGGAGAAAATTCTCCATGGAATCAATCGGTTTTAAAGGGTTTTAGAGGTTACACGAAGACCAGCACGATTCAAAGCATATCGACTTGAAAATTCAAAATTAGAGCAAATAAAAACGCTTTCTTCCAACAATTAAATGTTTTTACAAGCAGGGAGAAGATGGGGCTTGCGAAAAAATGCGCCAAAAGTTTTCTTATTGCGCCGACTCCATCGGCACGCCCTGAATTTGCTCTTTGAGTTTTTGGCTGGCATGAAAGGTGACGACGCGGCGCGCTTTGATGGGGATGGTTTCTCCGGTGCGGGGGTTGCGGCCAGGGCGAGGTGCTTTGGTGCGAATTTGAAAATTGCCGAATCCAGATATCTTGACGTCTTCGCCCTCGACCAATTGCTTGGCAATCAGGTCAAAAAAAGCGTCAATCATGTCTTTGGATTCCCGCTTGTTCAACCCGATTTGCTGAAACAACAGTTCTGCAAGTTGCGCCTTGGTCAGCGCCGGTGTTTCAATGGTTTCAAAAGAAAGGTTCATGGCATTCGCTCCTTCAGGCACGCAATCTGGCAGAGAGTTGACGGCTCAATGCATCGACAACGGACTGAATAACGCCGTCGATTTGTGCATCCGTGAGTGTATTTTCATCCGTGCTTTGCAAAAACAAACGAACCGCCATGCTTTTTTCGCCAGCTTGCACAGACGCATCAGGCTTGGAGGGGCGGTACACATCAAACAACGTGGCATTTTTCAGCAACTGTGTGGTGTCGGCTTTTTGGATGCATGCCATCAAGGCATCGTGCGTGATGTCTTCGCTCACCACGATGGCCAAATCACGCTCAACCGGATGCAAACGGGAAACAGATTGCGCATGCGGCACAGGATGGGACATGACCGCATTCATTTCCAATTCAAAAATCACAGGTGCATGGGTGAATCCCCATTGCTGGCGCCACTGGGGGTGAAGCTCACCGATCCAACCCACCACTTGGTGTTGGTTGGTAATGCGGGCCGAGCGACCTGGGTGCAAAGCAGGATGATGTGCCGCTTCAAAAGACAGCGCATGGCCAGTCATCAGGCGACACACATCAGACTTCACATCAAAGAAATCGGTCAGCTTATCTATGCCGTTCCAACCCAATGGGTGCAAAGGGCCGTAAGCCAAACCAGCGATCAACACGGGTTGATGAATGCCTTGCACGGTCTGCAGGCTGTCTTGTACGGATGGATCGCGCCTGAAAACCCGCCCTGTTTCAAACACTCGCACACGGTGTGCTTTGCGGTCGAGATTGAATTTGGCAACTTGCAACAACGATCCGATCAACGAAGACCGCATCACGTTCATTTGGCTGGCGATGGGATTGAGCAGTTGTATCGGTGCGTCATTGCCAGCAAGCGTTCTTTCCCATTGCTCGTCAACAAAACTGAAATTGATGGTTTCCTGATAGCCGAGGTCAGCGAGTTGTCTTCTGACCGCAAACCCATGACGCTGATGTTCAGGCCGAATTTTCGGGGTGATAGGCGCTTGCGGCGCAGTGGTCGGGAGGTTTTCAAAACCCACCATCCGCGCGATTTCTTCAATCAAGTCTTCTTCAATTTTCAAATCAAAGCGGTAGGACGGTGGATGCACCGTCAGCTTTCCCGTTGTTTGCTCCACCTCAAGCCCCAAGGCTTGTAAAGCATCCAGCATGACTTGCTGGCTCAATGCTGTTCCAAGCACTTTGTTGGCACGCTCAACCCGCAGTTGCACCGGTGTTGTGACCGGCATGTTGACTGGGTGGTCGTCGATCGGGCCGACGGTGGTTTGGTCGGTGCCGCAAATAGACAGAATCAAGGAAGTGAGATGTTCCAGATGCTCTGTTGTGGTTTGCGGATCAACGCCTCTTTCAAACCGATGTCCAGCATCGGTAGAAAAGTTGAAACGGCGCGAGCGGCCCGCGATGGCCGAGGGCCACCAAAAGGCGGCTTCCGCGTAAATATCTTGGGTGTCGTCTGACACTGCGGTGGCTGCACCACCCATGATGCCCGCCAAAGACTCGACTTGTTTGGCATCAGCGATCACACCCACCTTATCGTCAAGCGTGACGGTTTGACCATTGAGCAACGTCAATGATTCGCTGGGCTTTGCCCACCTGACATGCAACCCACCCTGTATTTTTTGCAAGTCGAATATGTGCGTTGGTCGGCCAAACTCAAACATGACGTAATTGGAAATATCTACCAATGCGCTGATACTGCGCTGGCCGCATCGCTCAAGACGCTGAACCATCCAAGCAGGTGTTTTGGCGGCAGGGTTCAGTGATTTGATGACGCGGCCGCTGAACCTTCCGCACAAGTCTTTGGCGTCAATTTGCACAGGCAATATGTCGTTGGCTGTATTGGCCACGGCGGGCAACGTCGGGTTTTTGAGAGGGCTGCGTGTCAACGCAGACAACTCTCGCGCCACACCAAACACGCTCAAGCAATGCGCCAGATTGGGTGTGAGTTTCAATGTGAACAACGTGTCATCCAGCTTCAAATAATCGCGGATATTCACACCAGGCTTGGCATCTGATGGCAACTCCATCAGGCCTTCGCTGTCTTGGGAAATTTTCAATTCACGCGCAGAGCACAGCATGCCTTGGCTCTCGACACCTCTTAACTTACCCAGCTTGATAGTGAATGGTTTTCCATCCTCGCCTGGCGGCAACTGAGCGCCGACCATGGCACAAGGAACAAAAATTCCCACGCGAGCATTGGGCGCTCCACACACAATCGACAAAAGCTGCGACTGACCAACATCAACCTTGCAAATGCGCAATCGGTCGGCGTCTGGGTGTTTTTCCACTTCGAGAATATGGCCGACCACCACATGGCTGAAAAAAGGCGCGACGGGCTGGAGGTCTTCTACTTCCAAACCCGCCATGGTCAGTGTGTCAGCCAGTTGCTGCGTGGAAAGGGGTGGGTCACAAAATTCGCGCAACCAGGATTCAGGAAACTGCATGAATACGCCTTGAGAAGATCATTGAAACTGGCTTAAAAAACGAATATCGCCATCAAAAAACAGCCGCAAATCGTTCACGCCATAGCGCAACATCGTCAACCGATCAGGGCCCATGCCAAAGGCAAACCCCATGAATCGCTCAGGATCTAACCCCATGTTGCGAATCACATTCGGGTGAACTTGCCCAGACCCTGCAACCTCTAACCAACGGCCCGCCAACGGCCCTTCTGGAAATTGAATATCGATTTCGGCGCTGGGTTCGGTGAAAGGGAAAAAGCTGGGCCGAAAGCGCAACACCAGATCGTCGTTTTCAAAAAACGCATGGCAAAAATCTGTGAACACCACTTTCAAATCTTTGAAGCTGATGTTTTCACCGATCCACAGGCCTTCACATTGGTGAAACATCGGGGAATGTGTGGCGTCGCTGTCTACACGGTAAGTGCGTCCGGGTGCGATCACTCGAATTTCAGGCATGGATTGCCCCGCATCCAGCCGACTTTGGTATTTTTGAACATGCGCCATGGCATGGCGAATCTGCATGGGACTCGTGTGCGTTCGCAGCAAATAACCGCCCTCGACATAAAAGGTGTCGTGCATGGATCGGGCAGGATGGTCTTGAGGCGTGTTGAGCGCTGTGAAGTTGAACCAATCGGTTTCGATTTCAGGCCCTTGAGCCACATCAAAACCCATCGAGGTAAAAATATTTTCGATGCGTTCTAAGCTGAGAGACACGGGATGCAAGCCACCCTGCGCCATGGCGTGGCTGGGCAAACTCACGTCAAAGGTTTCGGCTTTTAATTGGGCTTGCAATTCGGCGTCAGCCAATTTCTGACGGCAATCATGCAAGGCTTGTTCAATGGCTTGTTTGGCGGCATTGATCAAAGCGCCTTGTGCTTTTTTGGCATCGATATCCAACGAAGACAGCGCCTTCATCAGCGTTGTTAAGTGCCCTGCCTTCCCGAAATATTGGGCCTTGGCATTTTCCAACTCTGCGGGTGATGCACACGCCGCAAACAGTTGTTTCGCCTGCTCCACCAAGGAATCGAGCTCATTCATATCTTGTCTCTGCTGCAAATGAAGAAGGGATTGAAGCCTGTGAAACCTCAATCCCTTGGGATCACCCTAGCCTGTTTGTCAGGTCAGAAGTGTCGACACCTGGTCAAGCTGCCAGTTTGGCCTTGACCTGATCCACGATATGACCAAAAGCGGCTTTGTCGTGAACTGCGAGGTCAGCCAACATCTTGCGGTCAATTTCGATGGCCGCTTTGCGCAAACCATTGGCAAACTGACTGTATGTGATGCCGAACTCGCGGGCAGCTGCGTTGATACGCGCAATCCAGAGTTGGCGAAACACACGTTTTTTGGCACGGCGGTCACGGTAGGCATATTGCCCGGCTTTCATCACCGCTTCTTTGGCAATACGGTAGACATTACCGCGGCGACCACGGAACCCTTTGGCAAGCGCCAATACTTTTTTGTGTCTGGCGCGAGCCGTCACACCACGTTTTACGCGAGGCATATCAAATTCTCCTTGTTCGTCCGTTGATCACAAGCCAGCCATGGGCAGCATCTGCGCCATGTGACCCATATTCGTTTCATGCACACCGGTAGGACCACGCAAATGGCGTTTATTTTTGGTGGTCTTTTTGGTCAGGATGTGCCGCTTGAAGGCTTGGCCGCGTTTGACGGTTCCACCAGGACGGACGCGAAAGCGCTTTTTTGCGCTGCTTTTGGTTTTCATTTTGGGCATGAAGATGCTCCTGTTTGTTGTGCTCGTGAGGCGCTGCGAACCTGACGCAGACTTGTTAGCCCCGAGACACTTTTGTTGCGTCGCCTTTAAGCAGGTGTTGCTTGCGCAACGTCTGCAACGGGTTTGGCCACGCTACCCGGTTTTTTCTTGCCCGGCGCGATCATCATGACCATCTGCCGACCTTCCATCAGCGGGTTCTGCTCGACGTTCGCCTGCGCGGCGAGGTCTTGAACCAACCGATCGAGGAGTCGACGGCCGATCTCCTGATCGGTTGGTTCAAGACCTC
>JALRAA010000106.1 GCA_023262645.1 Burkholderiaceae bacterium | reverse complement strand
GAATGCCTCCGAGCAATAATTCGTAAACAACATTGGGTGCATTGTTTGCGATGTCGTAAGCGTCGGCGAGAGCGGTCTGGCCGACAACAATGCCAAAAACAATGATGCGAGCAAGGCCCGTAAGTCGACTTAGCGCAGTGCCACTGGCCACAGTGAGATTGGCTCGCAGCAGACCCGAACGGGCGGTGGGCATAGCCATGGCTTCTAATCGTAATTGCACTTAGTTAGACCAAGGTCTGCACGGCTAGGGTTATGCGGGCCACCTGGGCACCATTGCCAAAAGCGGCACGCGAGACTTCATGAGCAAACTCTCAGGCGACCAACAGACGGACGCCAAAGACCAGGGCGCGCTGATCGGTCAATTCGGTGTCGGTTTTTATTCCGGCTTCATCGTTGCCGACAAAATCGTGGTGGAAACCCGCCGCGCCGGTTTGCCCGCCGAGCAAGGCGTGCGTTGGACCAGTGGCGGCAGCGGCGACTTCGAGGTGGAGTCCATCACCCAAGACAAGCGCGGCACCCACATCATTTTGCATGTGCGTGAAGACGCCCTCGAATACCTGAGCACGTGGAAACTCAAGTCCATCATCAACAAATATTCCGACCATATTTCTCTGCCCATACTCATGCGCAAAGAAGAATGGAAAGAAGGCGAAAAAGACCAACCGGGCGAAATGGTGGTCACCGACGAATGGGAAACCGTCAACAAAGCCAGCGCCTTGTGGACCCGCCCGAAAAAAGACATCACGGACGAACAGCACGCCGAGTTTTACAAAGCCATCAGCCACGACTTCGAAGCGCCGCTGGCATGGAGCCACAACCGGGTTGAGGGCAGCACCGAATACACGCAACTGCTGTATTTGCCCGCCAAAGCGCCGTTCGATTTGTGGAACCGCGACAAAAAAGCCGGCATCAAGTTGTATGTGAAACGGGTGTTCATCATGGATGACGCCGAGGCTTTGATGCCCACCTATTTGCGCTTTGTCAAAGGCGTGGTGGATTCGGCCGATTTGCCGCTCAACGTCAGCCGCGAATTGCTACAAGAGAGCCGCGATGTCAAAGCGATTCGCGAAGGTAACACCCGACGCGTGTTGTCCATGCTCGAAGACTTGGCCAAACACGATGTGCCGGCGGATGACGCCAGCGACGAAGACAAACAGGACGCAGGCAAGTACACCAAGTTTTATGCCGAATTTGGTGCGGTGCTCAAAGAAGGCTTGGGCGAGGACTTTGCCAACAAAGAAAAAATCGCCAAGTTGCTGCGTTTTGCCAGCACCACCTCCGACACGGTGAGTGTCGGGTTTGCCGACTACAAGGCGCGCATGAAAGAAGGCCAAGAAGCCATTTACTACGTGACCGCCGACAGCCTCGCAGCTGCCCGCAACAGCCCGCAACTGGAAGTCTTCCGCAAAAAAGGCATCGAGGTGCTGCTGATGTCAGACCGGGTCGACGAATGGGCCTTGGGCTTTTTGCATGAATTCGACGGCACGCCGCTGCAAAGTGTGGCCAAGGGTGCTTTCGACTTGGGCAAACTGCAAGACGAAGAAGAAAAGAAAGCCGCCGAAGCCGCTGCCGACACGCTCAAACCCTTGCTGGCGAAATTGAAAGAAACACTGAAAGACAAAGCCGAAGATGTGCGCATCACCACGCGACTGGTCGATTCACCGGCGTGTTTGGTGGTGAAAGACCACGGCGTGTCTTTGCAAATGGCGCGCATGTTGAAGCAAGCCGGTCAAGCGGCACCTGACAGCAAACCAATTTAAGTCAACGCAGAACATGCATTGGTGAAGAAGCTCAGCGCAGATGCCAATCCGCATTTCCACGATTTGGCGCATATTTTGTTTGACCAAGCGCTGTTGGCAGAAGGCGGCTTGCCAGACGATCCCGCGGCTTATGTCAAACGCGTCAACGCCTTGTTGGTGTGAACCCTGTTCAACCAGCAGCCCAACCGCGCGAACTTGTATTTACCATCCAAGGCATCAATGCTTGGGCGGTGCGTGTGAAGCGTGCATGACGTTCGCGCAATATCGCATTTGAATCCGCTTGTGGCACAAACGTCTGGCTGACGGGCGGCACCACACACACGGCTTCTTCGCTGGCCCCGGTGGCCAGCCAAGCCAATCGCGCCGCGCCCAACGCGGCCCCTTCGTGCGCCCCGTGGTGCATGGTCAACGTGGTGTTGAGCGCATCGGCCAACAACTGCGCCCACCATGCACTGCGTGAACCACCGCCCACCAGCGACAAGCTCTCCGTTAAACGCTGTGACGCACCAAATGCTTGCAGTCCGTCGCACAATCCCAAGGCCACGCCTTCTGCCACGGCATACGCCATGTCAGCGCGTGTGTGCGCTGCGGTCAATCCCCACCACGATGCCGTGGCCAAGGGTTGGTTATGCGGCGTGCGTTCCCCGCTGAGGTAGGGGAAAAACAAAGGGGCGGTGTCGCGCGCTGATGGCGCCAGATTGGCCGCAGCCCCTAACAAGCTGGCCTCATCGTCAAACCCCAGTTGATCAGCGGCCCAAGTCAGCGCACTGGCCGCGCTGAGCATCACCGACATTTGGTGCCAGCGGTTTGGCAACGCATGGCAAAACGCATGCAAGCCTTTGTCAGGATGGGGGGCATGCGCTTGGGCGCACACAAAAATCACACCGGACGTGCCCAATGACACAAACCCTTGACCAGGCTGCACCAAACCCATGCCGACGGCACTGGCCGCGTTGTCGCCCGCACCCGCTGCCACCGCCACCCGAGCGGGCATGCCCCAGCGCTGACAAAGTTCGGGTTTGAGCCAACCGGCGACATGGCTGCCCTCATGCAAACGCGGCATCTGGCGGCGTTGCATACCGCAAGCTTGCAACACCTCGTCCGACCAAGCACGTTGTCCGGTGGCCAGCCACAAGGTGCCGGAAGCGTCCGACATGTCGGTGGCGATTTCGCCCGTCAATCGCCAACGCAACCAGTCTTTGGGCAACAGCACATGGTGCGTTTGCGCAAACACCGCAGGCTCGTGCTCGCGCAACCACAGCAGCTTGGGGGCGGTGAAACCCGGCATGGCGACATTGCCCGTGATTTGCCGAAGCGTGGGTAACGCGGCCTCCAGTTGTGCACATTGCGAACCGCTGCGGCCATCGTTCCACAATATGGCTGGTCGCAATACCTGTTGCTGTTCGCCGAGCAACACGGCACCGTGCATTTGTCCCGACAAACCCACCGCTTGCACTTGCGCCAAAGCCTGCGGGTGCGTTGCGTGCAATTCCTGCAAGGCTTGCTCGAGGGCTTGCCACCAGTCGGCAGGCGATTGCTCTGACCAACTGGGCACCGGTCTTTGCAGGGTCAGCGGGACACGCGACACAGCGCAAATTCGGTGCTGCTGATCCAACAGCAAGGCCTTAAATTCGGAAGTGCCTAAGTCGAGCCCGAGAAACATACGGCCTGCTTGCGCGGTCAATGTGTGCCGCTGAAACGACCCAGCGACTGGCGGCGAAAGTCAGAAGGCGTCATGCCTTTGATTTCTAAAAAACGGCGGTTGAAATTGGCCGCGCTGTTGAAACCCACTTCATAGCAAATATGGTGGATGGGCTGCTCGGTATCCATCAGCAACTGACAGGCACGGCTGATGCGCACACGGTTGACGAAATCGGTGAACGTGTTTCCCGTGGCTTTGCGAAAAAAACGGCTGAAACGGCTCTCGCTCATGCCCAATTCAGCCGCCAGCGCCGTGGCCGAATGGTTGTCTGCCAATTGCTCGGTGATGCGGTTGACCACGCGGTTGATCACGTCCAACGAAGCGTCGTCATCGTCGCTTTGCAACTGCGCACTGGAAAGCAAACGGTAATCGGTACAAGCGGCGAGGTCGCATAAAAATTCGCAAAAAGCCGTGAAGCGGCGCATGCCATGGTGCGATTTCACTTTGTGCCAATGCGACAAGGCCATGTCCGCCATGCCAAAAAACTCTATGCCATGGCGTGCGCGCTCTAACAGCGGTAGCAGTTCTTCCAATTCGGGAATGGTTTGGCTGGCCATCAGCAAAGGGGTATGGGCAAATTGAATCGCCAAATCACGCTCGGCCACACCGCCTGGCGGCATGTCCATGGTCACCCAGTTGTGCGGCAAACGGGGCCCGGTCAAGACCAATTGTCCAGGCTGAAACGGGCCGATCCAGTCGCCGACAAACACCTTGCCCGACGTGGCGGTGATCAAATGCAATTCGTATTCGTCATGGCAATGCCAGCGGGCCAACGGGGTGGGAAACCCATGCGCCAAACAACGCACAAAGCCCACCTCGTTGGGTGCTTCGTAACCCAAATCCGGTGAGCGGGAAAAGTCCAACTCCAACTCCGGTTTGTGTTGACGCGGCAATTGCGAAGGCTTGGTCGGCATGTTGCGAAACTCCCAAAAGTGCCCAGGGGTTGCCAAGTGGTGCGGCGGCGACTCATGCAGTTTGAGCGCCAGCGCCCCGCTCAACCCATGACATTACCACCATCTACGTTCAAGGTTTGTGCGGTGATGTAGGACGATTCATCGCTGGCCAAAAACACCGCTGCACCACAAATATCCACAGGCTCGCCCATGTAGCCCAAGGGCACGGCGCGGCCCACTTGCTTTTTTTTCTCGCCGATCGGCAAGTTTTCGTACTTGGCAAACAAGGCATCGACCCCTGCCCACATCGGCGTGTTGATCACGCCGGGCGAAATGGCATTGACCCGAATATGGTGCGGCGCCATCGCCAGCGCAGCACTTTGCGTGTAACTGATCACTGCTGCTTTGCTGGCGCAGTAATGCGACACCAAGGCTTCACCTCGACGCCCGGCTTGAGAAGCCATGTTGATCACAGCACCGCCCTTGACTTGGTGGGCCACCATGTGCGCCAAGGTTTGTTGCATGACAAAAAACGCGCCTTTGACGTTGACGGCGAACAATTTGTCGTACATGGCCTCGTCACTTTCCAGCAGTGGCGCCATGTCGAACACAGCAGCGTTGTTGAACAACGTGGTGATCGGGCCAAAGCTTTTGGCCGCAGCTTCAACCAACGCCGTGATCTGCGACATGCGGGTGACGTCTGTGGGGATGTACTGCACCTGTTGCGGGTGCGCCGCCATGAGTTTGGCCAGATCAGGACTGGCTTCAGAACCGATGTCTGCCACTGTGCAACAAGCGCCTTGCTGCACAAATGCAGCCACCACTGCCAAACCAATTCCGCCTGCCGCGCCTGTCAGCAATGCGTGTTTTTTTTGCAATCGTAAAGTCATGTGGAATATCCTTGGGTGAACGCTGTGACGCGTTGGGTGGCCTCTTGTAAGGCGTGCAATAAACGGGGATCTCCCGCCAGCTCTCCCCACAGTGTGGTGTCAGCGGCAAACGCCGCCACGGGATCAGCGGCTTCGCAAATGGCATGCCCGACCGCAGGGTCCATGGCTTGGTCTTGGTAGGTGTAGGGAATCAAGCCTTGGTGCCAACGCTGCAAATACGCCAAAAACAACGCGGGCAACAAGGCCACGCTGCGAATACTTTCTCGGCGAGCCAATCTGTCGCGAAGGGTGGGTGCGATCATGCCGGGGATTTTTGAAAAAGCATCCATGGCCACACGCTGGTTGGTGTCGGCAATGGCGGGGTTGCCAAACCGGTCCAACACCACATCTCGGTAAGCGGCCAAATCAATCGGGCTGGGACTCAGGACGGGAATGGCGTCATCGGTCACGTAGTCATACGCCATTTGCCGAATGCGCGGGTCGTGTGTGCCTTCGTGGATAAACACATACCCGGCCAATGTGCCCGCCCAAGCAATGCAACTGTGGGTGGCATTGAGCAAGCGGATTTTGGCCTCTTCATAGGCGGCCACCGAATCGACCAATTGCACCCCGACGCGCTGCCAATCGGGTCGCCCGTTGATGAACCGGTCCTCGATCACCCACTGGATAAAACTCTCGCCCATCAAAGCCGCTTTGTCGTCCCAGCCGGTGGCTTCGCGCACGCGCTTACCCACTTCAGCGGTGGGTCGAGGTGTGATGCGGTCGACCA
>JALRAA010000105.1 GCA_023262645.1 Burkholderiaceae bacterium | reverse complement strand
GCAGCACCGCCCCGAACTCAATGGCTCACCCTTTGAAGCCATGGGCGTGTCCTTGGTATTCCATCCCCGAAATCCTTATGTGCCCACGGTTCATATGAATGTGCGTGCGCTCATGGCGCGTGCACCTGATGGTCAATCGGTGGCTTGGTTTGGCGGTGGCATGGACTTGACGCCGTATTACGGTTTTGACGAGGATGCGATTCACTTTCACACCACCTGTAAACAAGCCCTAGATGGATTTGGCGAGCATCTTTACCCACGCTTCAAAACCTGGTGCGACGAATATTTCTTCTTAAAGCACCGTAACGAACCGCGCGGTATAGGCGGGATTTTTTACGACGATTTTTCTGAACTGGGTTTTGACAGAAGTTTTGAAATGATGCGCAGCGTAGGCGACCATTTTTTGAAAGCCTATTTGCCGATTGTGGAGAAGCGAAAAAACATGGCTTACGGAGACAAAGAACGTGACCACCAGTTGTACCGGCGTGGCCGTTATGTGGAATTCAATTTGGTGTTCGACCGTGGCACCCATTTCGGTTTGCAGTCTGGTGGCCGCACCGAATCCATATTGCTGTCTATGCCTCCATTGGTGACTTGGTCATACCAAAACCAGCCTGAGCCAGGCTCTGCAGAACACCGGCTCTACACCGAGTACCTCAAACCCAAAGCCTGGATTTGAGCCCATTCGCTTATTCACGCGTCGGTCTGTATGGCGGTGCTTTTGACCCTCCGCACACCGGGCATTTGGCGCTGGCCAACTGCGCCATCGAACAACTCCAGTTGGACAGGCTGTATGTGCTGCCCACCGGCCAAGCCTGGCACAAGACGCGTTCACTCACCGCTGCCCACCACCGCTTGGCTATGGCCCAGCAAAATTTTGAAAGTTGCGACAAGGTCACGGTTGACGATCGTGAAATTCGCCGTGAAGGCCCAACATACACCATCGACACGTTGAATGAACTCAAAGAACACCATTCAGACGCTGTGTTTTTTATCGTGATGGGCGCCGATCAAGCCCAACAATTTCAAACCTGGAAGCACTGGCAACAAATCGCATCCCATGCCACGCTGGCAGTGGCGCAAAGGCCGTCGTCCACTGAAAATCCTGCACAGACAGACGAGTGGCACAATCAGAGTCTAATCAAGACCATACGTTTGAACATGCCGATAAAAATGGTCAGCGCCACCGACATCCGTTCCCGTATTCGCCAAGGTGCACTACCCACCGAAGATTTAATGCCCGCCGTCTCGCAATACATTCAACAACACCATCTTTATCTGGAATCCCATGACTGAAGTCTCTGAAAAAAAAGACGTACAAAAATTACAACGCACCATCGTCGACAGTTTGGAGGATGTCAAAGCGCAAGACATTCAAGTATTTAACACCGAGCATTTGTCACCTTTGTTTGAGCGCGTGGTCATTGCATGCGGCACATCTAATCGGCAAACCAAAGCCTTGGCTGCCAATGTGCGCGACGATCTCAGAGACGCGGGTTTTGGCAAGCCACGCATCGAGGGCGAGGAAAATGGTGAATGGATCATTGTCGATTGCGGGCCAGTGGTGGTGCACATCATGCAACCCACGATTCGCCAGTACTACCATTTGGAAGAAATCTGGGGCGACAAACCTGTGCGTCTCAAACTCGGTGCCGCCAAACCGCAACCCACTCCCAAACCTGTTGCCGCTCCCAAAGAAGTGCCGAAAAAAGCAGCACGCAAAACGACATCTAAGACGGCACCCAAGACCGCAGCCAAAACAACTGCAGCCAAACAGCCCTCAGCGAAAAAGGCAGACGCCAAATCTTCGCCATCCAAAAAGCCCGTGTCGAAAAAAACCGTGGCCAAGAAAAGTCCACCGCGTCCCTCCAAGCCATGAAGCTTTCGGTGGTGGCGGTCGGCCAAAAGATACCGGCTTGGGCGCAAACCGCCTGGGACGAATATGCCAAACGCTTCCCACCCGACATCAAGCTCTCTTTGAAAACCGTCAAAACGGAACCGAGAGCTTCCAAAACCTTGCCCCAAATTTGGGCCGCTGAAAAAGGCCGCATCGAGGCCGTGTTACCCAAAGATTGCCACCGTATTTGGCTGGATGAAAAAGGCAAACACCTCACTACCGCAGGTTTGGCTGAGAAATGGCGCGGCTGGCAAGACCAAGCCACAGAAGTGGCCCTGATCATTGGCGGCCCTGATGGGTTTGATCCCGCCATTCGCCAAGGCGGCCATGAGTTGCTCAGCTTGTCGAACTTGACGCTGCCCCATGCCATGGTCAGGGTGTTGTTGATTGAACAGCTCTACCGCGCTTGGTCGTTGTTGTCCAACCATCCCTATCACCGCGAATGATGTCGCTGCCCGATATTTATTTGGCTTCGCAAAGCCCGCGCCGACAGCAATTGTTGACACAAATTGGCGTGTCGTTTGAATTGTTGTTGCCGCAAGATGCAGCGGCTGCCGAGGCCTTGGAAGAGTGGTTGGCTGGCGAATCACCACGCGCATACGTCAAACGAGTCACCCTTTTGAAACTTCATGCGGCCATGGCGCAGCTACGAAGAAAAGGATTGCCAGCCAAACCCGTGTTGACCGCCGACACCACGGTCACGCTCGGTGGTGTTGTATTTGGCAAGCCGGTCGATGAAGCCGATGCAATGACGATGCTGAAAAAATTATCTGGACAAACCCACCAAGTATTGACGGCTGTGGCCATCGGTCAAGGTCGTCGAAGGCTTTGCAAGGTACAGTGTTCTCGCGTGACATTTGCGCCCATGACAGATGAAGAGATTTCAACCTATGTCAAGACAGGAGAGCCGATGGGTAAAGCGGGCGCATATGCCATTCAAGGCTTTGCTGCGGGTTTTGTTCAAAAAATCGCTGGCAGCCACTCGGGCATCATGGGCTTGCCGGTGTATGAGACCAGACAATTGCTGCTTGAGTGGATGAAGGATTAGGGCATGCAACACGACATATTGATCAATTGGTCACCCCAAGAAACCCGAGTGGCGTTGGTGGAAAACGGGGCCTTGCAAGAAATGCATATTGAGCGTTCGTTGGAGCGCGGTTTGGTGGGCAACATTTACTCGGGAAAAGTGGCCCGGGTGTTGCCGGGAATGCAGTCGGCATTCATTGATATCGGCATGGAGCGTTCTGCTTTTTTGCATGTCGCCGACTTGTTCAACCCGGTGCATCCCAAACCCCCAGACAACGACCAGACACATCCCCTGGTGGTACCCATTGAGAAACAAGTGTTTGAAGGTCAGTCGTTGATGGTGCAAGTCATCAAAGACCCGATCGGTAGCAAAGGCGCGCGACTGTCGACGCAAATCAGTATCGCGGGTAGGTTGTTGGTCTTTTTGCCGCAGGATAATCACATCGGTGTGTCGCAAAAAATCCCCCAAGAGCAACGAGAAAAGCTGCGCCTCAAATTGATTGAATTGGCCCACCAAGACGACGACAAGGGCGGTTTTATTTTGCGCACCAACGGCGAAGACGCCAGCGAAGAGGAATTGAAAGAGGACATAGCCTATTTGCGAAAAACCTGGGCCAAGGTGAAAGCGGCTTCTCAGCAATTGCCTTCGAAATCGTTGCTTCACCAAGACTTGAACTTATTGCAACGCGTGTTGCGTGACATGGTGGATGAAACCACCCAAACGATTCGCATCGACTCGCATGAACAGCACGATATGTTGCAACTGTTTGGTCGCGAATTCATGCCGTCAGCGGTCTCGAAATTGGCGCACTACAAAGGCGAACGGCCAATTTTTGATTTATTCAATATTGACGATGAAGTCAAGCAAGCATTGGGTCGCAAAGTCATGCTGAAGTCTGGGGGCTATTTGATCATCGACCAAACTGAAGCGCTGACCACGATCGATGTGAATACGGGCGGATTTGTCGGTGCTCGCAATTTCGACGACACCATCTTCAAAACCAATTTGGAAGCTGCTGGTGCGATTGCCAGACAACTGCGTTTGCGCAATTTAGGAGGCGTGATCGTCACCGACTTTATTGACATGCAAAAAGCGGAGCATCGCGATGCCGTGTTGGCAGAATTTTCTAAGCAGTTGTCTCGTGACAAAGTAAAAACCAGTGTCAGCGGATTTTCTGCGCTGGGCTTGGTTGAAATGACGCGCAAGCGCACTCGCGAATCGCTGGCCCAACTCCTGTGCGAGCCATGTGCCCATTGTCAGGGTCGCGGTATTGTCAATACCGCCAGGACAGTGGCCTACAACATCTTGCGCGAAATCTTGCGCGAAGCACGCCAGTTCAGTCCCAAGGAATTTCGCGTGCTGGCTTCACCCAAGGTGATCGATTTGCTCCAAGAAGAGGAGAGCTTGCATTTGGCTGGGTTGAGTGAATTCATTGGCAAGCCCATTTCTTTGCAAGCTGAATTTGGTATTGACGCAGAGCAGTTCAATATTGTTTTGCTCTAGGTCAGGGCTAGGCGTTAGAGATGGCTGGCCAAGTGTCCTGAATTACCCAACCGGTACATGGAGGCATACACGCCATTGATTTGCATCAACTGAGTGTGGTTGCCCGTTTCAATGATTTTTCCAGCGTCCATGACCACGATTCGGTCTGCATTTTCAATGGTGGACAAACGGTGGGCAATCACCAACGTGGTTCTGCCCACTTGCAATTTTTGCAACGCGTCTTGAACCATTCGTTCAGACTCGTTGTCTAGGGCAGAGGTTGCTTCATCCAGAATCAGAAAAGGGGCATCTTTGTACATGGCTCTGGCGATGGCCAAGCGCTGTCTTTGGCCGCCAGACAGGCTAGACGCGTTGTGACCCACCAATGCGTCAATGTGTTGAGGCAGGGTGTTTAAGTAGTCGCCTAAATTGGCGGCCAACAAGCACTCCAGCACTTTGTCTCTGTCAGGAATTTGGCCCAAAGCCACATTGGCGGCCAGTGTGTCGTTGAGCACCACCACGGTTTGGCTCACCATGGCAAATTGTCGACGCAAATGAAGCAGTTCCCAGTCATGCAACAACACACCGTCCAGCAAAATTTCACCATGGGTGAGGTCTACAAAACGTGGCAACAAATTGGCCAAGGTGGTTTTTCCTGATCCTGAACTTCCCACCAAAGCTACGGTTTCTCCGGGTTGAATTTCCAGGTCAATCTTGTCTAGGGCATATGGCAGATCGGCTTGGTATTGCACCGACACCTGACGCAATTGCAAATGGCCTTTTGCACGGTCGCTGCGGTAGGTTCCGCTGCTTTCGACTGGGGTGGTGTGAATCAAATCTAATGCGCGTTCAATTGCTGCAATACCACGCGTCATGGGGCCCGCAACTTCTGAGAGATGTTTGATCGGGTTCACGAGCATCAACATACCTGTGACAAACGCAGCGAACCCGCCAACGCTCATGTGGTTGTCTTGGCTTTGCAGCAAGGCCACGCTGATCACCGCAGACAGTGCAATTGCCGAGAGCAGTTGCGTCAGTGGAGTGATACCAGCGTTGGCCACTGAAGTTTTGACAGCCAACCTGGCCATGGCCTTGCCCAAACCTTCGAAGCGTTGGCTTTGCATGTTTTGGGCTTCGTGCAGTCGTATTTCACGGTGCGCCAAAGCGGTTTCTTCAACCGCATACGACAATTGATCGGTGGCTTGCTGAGAATGTTTGATCAAAGAATAGAGTCTTCTGCTGAGTACTTTCATCAACCAAGCCACCGATGGAATCAGCAAGGCAACAATCAGACTCAATTTCCAATTCAAGTAGAGCAAATAACCGATCAATGAAACCAAGGTCAAACTATCACGAACTGTGCCTATGACCGAATTGACCAAGGTCTGGGCACCCACTTGCACTTCGAACACCAAAGTATTGCCTAGTGTGCTTGCGTTTTGATGGCGAAACAAGGGCAGTGCCGCATCTTGCAAACGGTTAAACATTTGCATACGCAATGCCAGCAATCCTGTTTGTGTGATTTTCGATATGGCCACTTGACCGACAAACATACCCATGCCGCGAATACCAAACAATCCGATCAATGCAAACGGTACGAGCCAAATGGGA
>JALRAA010000104.1 GCA_023262645.1 Burkholderiaceae bacterium | reverse complement strand
GCGTGCGTGCAGGTGTGCCCGACGGCAACCTTGACCGAGAACACCGTGATCGAACTCGGCCAGCCGCGCCGCAGCGTGGAGACGACCTGTGCCTACTGCGGCGTGGGATGCTCGTTCACCGCCGAGATGCAGGGCGAGCAGGTCGTGCGAATGACGCCATCCAAGACCGGTGGCGCCAACGAGGGCCACAGCTGCGTGAAGGGTCGCTTCGCGTGGGGCTACGCCACGCACCCCGACCGGGTGAAGAAGCCGATGATCCGCGCCAAGATCACCGACCCGTGGCGCGAGGTCACGTGGGAGCAGGCGTTCGCGCACGCCGCCGGCGAGATCCGCCGCATCCAGCGCGAACACGGCCGCGACTCGGTCGGCGGCATCACCAGTTCGCGCTGCACCAACGAGGAGACCTACCTCGTGCAGAAGCTGGTGCGCGCCGCCTTCGGCACCAACAATGTCGACACCTGTGCTCGCGTTTGTCACTCTCCGACAGGTTATGGTCTGGGTCAAACCTTTGGCACATCTGCAGGCACACAAACCTTCAAATCGGTGGAACACGCAGATGTGCTGTTGGTGATTGGCGCCAACCCCACAGACGCGCATCCCGTGTTTGCTTCGCGCATGAAACGTCGCCTGCGCGCAGGTGCCAAGCTGATCGTGGCCGATCCGCGCAAAATTGATTTGGTCAGCAGCCCGCATGTCAAAGCACAGCACCATTTGGCATTGCGCCCGGGCACCAACGTTGCCCTCATCAACTCACTGGCGCATGTCGTGGTCACCGAAGGTTTGGTGGCCAAAGACTATGTGGCCAACCGTTGTGACGACAAGAGCTTCAACGAGTGGTGTGAATTTGTGGCCAAGCCCGAACATTCCCCTGAAAGCTTTGAAAGCGTGACTGGCGTACCCGCTGCCGATGTGCGTGCTGCTGCCCGTCTGTATGCTGCGGGCCCCAATTCGGCCATTTACTACGGACTGGGTGTGACAGAACATTCACAAGGCTCCACCATGGTGATCGGCATTGCCAACTTGGCGATGGCATGCGGCATGGTGGGTCGCGAAGGTGTGGGCGTGAATCCACTGCGTGGCCAAAACAACGTGCAAGGTGCTTGCGACATGGGCAGCTTTCCGCACGAATTGCCCGGCTACCGCCACATCTCTGACACCACCACCCGCAGCTTGTTCGAAGGCGCTTGGGGCGTGTCGCTCAGCCCAGAACCTGGTCTGCGCATCCCCAACATGTTTGACGCCGCCATGGATGGCACGTTCTTGGGCTTGTACTGCCAAGGCGAAGACATCGTGCAGTCCGACCCAGACACGCAACACGTGGCGGCGGCGTTGTCGGCGATGGAATGTATCGTTGTTCAAGACATCTTTTTGAATGAAACCGCCAAATACGCCCATGTGTTTTTACCCGGCTCTTCATTCTTGGAGAAAGACGGCACGTTCACCAATGCCGAACGACGCATCTCTCGCGTGCGTCAAGCCATGCCGCCGTTGGCCGGATTGGCAGATTGGGAAGTCACTGTGAAACTGGCCAAAGCATTGGGCTATGAAATGCACTATGCGCATCCGCAAGACATCATGAAAGAGATTGCTGCATTGACACCCAGTTTTGCCGGGGTCAGTTATGAAAAGATTGACCAGCACACCAGTCTGCAATGGCCTTGCAACGACTCCACCGCAGACGCAGGCATTGACATCATGCACACGCAAGGCTTCATGCGCGGCAAAGGCAAATTCTTTCCCACGCAGTATGTGGCTTCGCAAGAAAAAGTCACCCGCAAATTTCCGCTGCTGCTCACCACGGGTCGCATCTTGTCGCAATACAACGTCGGCGCGCAAACCCGACGCACCGACAACAACCAATGGCACGACGAAGACCTGTTGGATATCCATCCGCATGATGCAGAAGAACGCGGTATCAAAGACCAAGACTGGGTCGGCATCGAAAGCCGCGCGGGACGCACCGTGTTGCGCGCGCGCGTGACCGAAGCCATGCAGCCTGGCGTGGTCTACACGACTTTCCATTTCCCCGAATCTGGGGCCAATGTGATCACCACCGATGCGTCTGACTGGGCCACCAACTGCCCCGAATACAAAGTGACTGCGGTACAAGTGGTCGCCGTGAGCCAACCTTCTGAATGGCAGCAAAACTACCAGCGGTTCAACAAAACCCAATTGGATTTGTTGGCGAAGGCACAAGTCGACAGTTTTGAGGTGGTCGGCAAATGAACATGGCGTTGGCCTCTGACGCCCAACTGGCAGACGAAGTGCCCGTGGCGTTGGTGTTCAACGGTATCAGCCATGCCGTCATGATGGCCACGCCTTTGCATTTGGAAGATTTTGCGTTGGGTTTCGCATTGACAGAAGGCTTGGTGGACCATGCCCAGCAGGTTTATGGTGTGGAAGTGCTTGAACATGCCATGGGTTTGGAAGTTCACATCGACATTGCCGCGCAATGTGAAACACGCTTGAAAGAACGCAGAAGACAAATGGCAGGTCGCACGGGCTGCGGGCTGTGCGGCGCAGACAGTCTGGCACAGGTCAAACTCCAATTGCCGCAGGCTCCCCACGTGTTCGTGGATGTGTTCGCCATGCAGCGTGCGCATGCAGGGTTGCGGGCTTTACAACCTTTGAAACTTCAAACCGGAGCCACCCACGCCGCTGCATGGGCTGATACACAAGGCCAGCTACAACTGGTTCGCGAAGACGTGGGGCGCCACAACGCTTTAGACAAACTCGTGGGGGCCATGTCAAAGGCTGGCACGCCAACAAACAACGGCTTTGTTTGCATCACCAGCCGAGCCAGTTTTGAGATGGTGCAAAAGACCCTCAAAGCCGGCGCGGGTGCACTGACCGCTGTGTCTGCCCCCACGCGGTTGGCAGTGGAGATTGCCAAAGCCCATCAACTCGCATTGGCAGGTCTGGTGCGTGGTGACAGCTTCACCGCGTACGCCGGTGCCGAGAGGTTTTCTAACACCACTTTCCCACTCCAACCGGAGATGCAAACGCATGGATACCCATAATTTGGTCAACATGGCCAACCAAATTGGCCAATTTTTCTCGGCTTACCCTGATCAAAAAGAAGCCATGGATGGCATTGCCAACCATATTCGCAAATTTTGGGAACCCCGCATGCGATTGAAATTGTTTCAGGCCATAGACCAGGGGGAAACAGGCGATTTGTCAGCGCTCGTGAGCCAAGCACTGCAACAACACCGCGCGCAATTAGAGCCCACACCTGCGCACTAAAGCCTGTTCATGCTGGCTTGGTTGTCGAGTTGTCGCTGGCTGTTTTTTTTCAAGCATTGTTTGCATTGAACAGGTATCGCGGTTTGCTTAGCCACCGAATCCATATTTTTTCAACAGGGCTTGTGCGGCAGGTGATTGAACAAATGCAATGAACTTGTTGGCTTGCGCGGCTTGGTTGGAAGCGGCTACTTTGGCAATCGGATATTGAATGGGCGAGGGGGTATTGACTTGAAATGCCACCCTGACTTTTTCTGACATGAGCAGTGCGTCACTCGCATACACAAAACCTGCATCTACTTCATTGCGCACAACGTAATCCAGCGCTTGCCGCACATTTTGCGTGCTGATCACCCGGTCTTTCAGATCGTTCCACAAACCCGCCTTCTCCAAAGCCTCTTGTGCATAGTGGCCAGCAGGCACACTGGCAGCCAATCCCATGGCGATGCGTTGGATCTCTGGTCTTTTCAAATCAGTCAACTGTTTCAAACCCACAGCTGATGAGACAGAGGTGATCACCACCAATTTGTTGGTCGTGAAAATTTGGCTGTCTGCTCGGTTCACGACAGCTTTGGCGATGGCTTTTTCCATGGTATCGGTGTCCGCGCTCGCAAAAACATCCACTGGCGCGCCGTTGATGATTTGTTGCAACAAAGCGCCTGAGGCAGCGAAATTGAATCTAAGTTTGACACCTGCGTTTTGCGCTTCAAACTGCTTGCCTATCTCTTGAAAGGCTTGTGTCAAACTGGCGGCTGCAGAAACCGTGAGGTCAGCAGCCCATACCGACGGCACCATGAGCAGCCAGCACGCCAGCACAAATTTTTTATATAGAAGCATGAAATTCTCCTTATGAAATTGCAATGCCATGGCGGCTATGGACCGTTGGTGCATTGCGAATGGGGTTGCTTATCCAAAGATTTTTGTTATTTCACTAGATCAAAAATTCAATTGTGTTCTGACGGACATGACTTGTTCTCGACTGGTGGTTCCTAATGATGTCGGAGAACTGGTTGACAAATAAGTCACAGCTGTGCCAAATTTCGTATCAGCGTAATTCAATATCCATCTTGAATTAGGATTCAAAATCCAATTTACCCCCAATGTCCATGTACTGGCTTTGGTAGAGTTTTCGCCACGGCTGAAGCCATTGGTGTCTGTCGATCCAGAAATATTTTTTCTGGTTGAAACACCACTGGAAGTACTGCTGTATGCAAAATAGCTGGGCTCGCTCACTTCATAACTCGAATACCTCAAACCTAATTGCCATGCTCCCCAGCCTCCATTGGAACCTATTGAGAAATTGGCTTTGGGTTTGATGGTTGTGAAAGCTCCAGATTTGTATGAATTTGCCCAACTTTCACCTGTTAGGTTGTAGATGACTTCGTAGTAAGCAGCGCTGGCTTTCAAGTCAAATTGTGGATTCGTGCAATTTGACGCAACAGTTGAACTTCCGCTTAAGGTGTAAACGCAACTCGACCCCTTTACCCCATATGTATTATCGAAATATTCGCTTTGAAATTTAAACGCACCAGTTGCTAATGCTAGCTCCAAGCCTTTTAAATTTTTAGAAATATCTGCGTTGCTATTGGCTGCAATTCCATATCCAGGATTGCTCGACAAAACATCGCCAGCAACTTGGGCACGATAAGCATTTGCCAATCCCCTGTTTTCGGTTCGAAAACTTAGTACGGTGGCACGGGTGTACTTTCTGGTTGAATCGGTGACAGATCCTGTGTCCGTTGAAGTGGTAGGTGTAACCTCATATTTCCCTTTATCCACCGCCGCCCCCAAGTGAATCACCGTGTCGCTGATGCCACCCTGCAACTCTGCCAAGTTGGCAGTCACACGCCCGATTCCCAAAGTGCCCACTTGGTTGGTGTTGGACAACTCGTTGAATCCATCTTGGTACACAGAAACCGCGTAGGTCAGGCCTTTGGTGGGTGAACCGAACACCATGACACCGTTTCGATTGCTCGCCACCATTTGGTTGCCGTATGAACGCTCCATGAAATCAATGCCCTGCACCGTGGTCAATTCTTCCAAAGAAAAAGGCTGTTTGAATCTTCCAACTCGAATGTTTGCCGCAGGGTTGTAGTTGTAATTGACATAAGCCCTCAACACCGTGTTTGTACTGGAACCCACCAAATTGGTGATGATTTCGTAGTCAATGTTTTTAAAAAGCGTTCCGTTGATACCGATCCTGGCTCTTCTGACTTCAAAGTTATCAGCGCCAGAGGCGGAGTCTTTGTCTTGCGAATCGGCCAGTCCATTGGAGATATTTCTGGCATCGAAATGAACAACGCCTAAGAAATTGACAGAGCTTTCCCCGTCTGCGGATATCAGCCCATACCCATTGGGTTTGACACTCCCGTCTTTTTCGTGCTTTTTCACATAGTCAATGGCTTTTTGAATTTCAGCCTCGTCTGCTGCATTTGTCAAACCACTGGCTACCAGCGCTATTCCTGTCAGGAAAAATTTGACAGAAAAATAACCGCTACACTTTGAGAAATGGAACACGATTTTGACCTTTCATCAATTTCAAATGCAGAATAGCGCCACATTTTGCTATTCTTTTTTGGAATAGCGAATTTATCACAGCAATTTCAAAAAAATGGCCACCAAATATTTTCGCGACCTAGGGAAAGCCCTGAGTCACACCAAAACAGACAAGCGCATGGACATCTTGCGACGATTGCAGGACGCGGGTTCTATTTCTGAAGCCGCCCGCCGAGCGGGCGTCAGCTACAAAGCCGCTTGGCAAGCGATCGACATACTCAGCAATT
>JALRAA010000103.1 GCA_023262645.1 Burkholderiaceae bacterium | reverse complement strand
GAATCGCTACATAGGTTTGCACCAGACTGGCTTGCGCTGACAAACGTGCCAACGCCAAGTCCTCGCGACTGGCTTGCAGCCCGGCTTGCGCCGCGGTTGCCGTCGCGTCCAATCTGCCCCACACATCCCATTCCCAGCTGAGCGGCGCAGTCACACTCACGGTATTGGTCGGCTGACCACCCGCGGATTGGCCACGGCTGACACCCGTGTTCAAAGTTGCCGTGGGCCACACACTGCTTTGCGCCGAGGCCAAGGTGGCTTGGGCTTGCCGCACGCGGGCCGCCAACAACTGCATGTTCAGATTGCCCGTTGCCATTTGCGTTTGCCATTGGTTGAGCACCGGGTCATTGAACAGCGTCCACCAATCCGGATCGATGCTGACCATCGGCACCTCGGTCTGCTGCATCTCGGGCATGGCCGGTGCAGGCGGCAATTTGGCGGGTTTAAAAAACAGACTGCAGCCGCCCAGCCACAAGGCCAAACTTCCCACCCCAAAACAACGGTGCCAACGGTTCATGCAGCGGTTCCATTCATCTGGGTTGGATTGTGCCTGTGTGTGTCTGCGTGGCGCTGCCCCAGCAACCCAGCCCTGGCGTGTTCCAAACCGACGAACACGATGGGTGTGGTGTAGAGCGTGAGCAACTGACTCAGCACCAAACCACCCAGTACAGACAAGCCCAAGGGTTGACGCATCTCAGCGCCCACACCGAACGAGAGTGCCAGAGGGATCGCGCCAAGCATGGCGGCCACCGTGGTCATCAAAATCGGACGCAACCGGGATTGAGCCGACAGAAAAATCGACTGCGCGGCTGTGCGTCCCATGCGTTGGGTTTGCAACGCCACATCAATCATCAAGATCGCATTTTTTTTGACAATGCCAATCAACAAAATCACACCAATCATGGCAATGACGCTGAACTCTTTGTCAAACCAGATCAGCGTCAACAACGCACCCACGCCAGCAGAGGGAAGGCTCGACAAAATGGTCAGCGGGTGCAACAGGCTTTCATACAACACGCCCAACACCAAATACAAGGTCAGCAAGGCCGCGAGCAACAACAAGGGTTGTGATTTCAGCGATTTTTCAAATGCATTCGCGGTCCCGGCAAAACCGCCACGCACCGACACGGGCAGGTGCAACTTCGCCACCGTGTCATGGATGGCTTCGGTGGCTTGCGACAAACTCACGCCCGGCGCCAAACTGAAACTGAAGGTGTCAGAAGGCACACCGGCATCGTGCGACACAGACAACGAAGCGCCGGTCATCACCACCCGCGCAAAAGCACGCAAAGGCACCGCCTGTCCTTGTTTATTGATGAATTGCAAATTGTCCAGCGATGAAGGGTTTTGCAGATAACGGGCACCCAACTCCAGCACCACCCGGTATTGGTTGAGCGGGTTGTAAATGGTGCTGACCTGACGCTGTGAAAACGCATTGGCCAACGTGGCGTCAACATCGCGCATGGTCAACCCGAGTCGGGCGATGGCATCGCGGTCGATCACCACCGACGTTTGCAATCCACGGTCTTCGTAGTCGTTGTTGATGTCTTCCAATTCTTTGAGCTTGGCCAATGCGCGTCTGATCTTGGGTTCCCATTCACGCAGCTCTGCCAATTCATCGGCCTTGATGGTGTATTCAAATTGTGAACCGCCGGCTCTGGCCCCGATACGCAAATCTTGCACCGGCGTCATGAACAACCGGGCTCCTGGTTCTTTGGACAATTTGGCACGCAAGCGTTTGACCACTTCATCTGCGCTGGCATCGCGTTCATGGCGCGGCTTCAAGGTCATGAACATTTGCGCCGCGTTGCGCTGGCTGTTGCCCGTGAAACCAGTGACATTGAGCACCGCCGGGTCGGCTTGAACAATCGCCAACATGCTGTGCAACCGTTGTTGCATGGCTTGGAACGACGAGCTCTGATCGGCCCGTATGTAACCGTTGATACGGCCCGTGTCTTGTTGCGGAAAAAAACCTTTGGGGATGGCGCGGTACAAACTGATGTTGAGCAACACGGTGGCCAACAAAACCAGCCACATCAACCACTGGTGACGCAACGACCAGGCGAGGCTGCGTCGATAGGCCCGAAGCATGTACTGCTGTCGGCGCGGCTTAACGGGCAAAGGAGTGGCTGGCAGCAACTGCGCGCACATCATCGGAGTAGTGGTCAACGACACCACCAAAGACATCAAGATAGCCGCCGTCATCACCACCGCAAATTCGTGGAACAAGCGCCCAAGCACACCGCCCATGAACAAAATAGGAATAAACACTGCGACCAAGGACACGCTGATGGCCACCACCGTGAACCCGATGTCGCGACTGCCTTGCAACACCGCCTGACGCAATGGCACACCGCGTTCACGCAAACGGGTGATATGTTCAAGCACCACGATCGCGTCATCCACCACAAAACCGGTGGCAATCGTGAGCGCCATCAAACTCAAATTGTTCAAACTGAAATGGAGCAAATACATGACCGCGCATGTGCCTGCTAACGACAGTGGCACAGCCACGGCCGGAATCAACGCTGTGCGCCAGCGCTTTAAAAACAGCGCGACCACCAAAATCACCAAGCCCATGGAAATGGCCAGCGATTTTTGAATCTCCGCCAGCGAACCGCGAATCGTGGGCGTGCGGTCCGACACCACTTCCATGGCCATGCCCGAGGGCACTTCTTTTTGCAATGCAGGCAACAAGCGACGCACAGCATCGACCGCTTGAATCACATTCGCGCCGGGTTGCTGGTAGAGCACCAGCAACACCGCAGGCTTGCCCTGCGACACACCATCTGTGCGAACGTCTTGCATGGCCTCGCTGACTTGCGCCACGTCTTGCACCCGTACCGCACGGTTGTTCTGATAGCGAATCACCATGCCCGCGAAATCTGCGGGCGTGTAAGCCTGGTCATTGGCTTCGATTTGCCAGGCTTGGTGTTCGTCTTCCACCATGCCTTTGGGGCGGTGTGCATTGCCCGTGACCAAGGTCTGTCGCACATCTTCCAAAGACAAACCATAGGCAGACAAGCGATCGGGTTGCACCGCCACGCGCACCGAAGGCAAGGCACCGCCGCCCAAGGTGACCTGCCCGACACCGTCGACCTGCGACAAGCGTTGCACCAACACCGTCGACGCCAGATCCACCATGTCTGCCCGAGAGAACTGGGTGGAGGTGAGCGCTATGATCATCATCGGACTTTCAGCAGGATTGACTTTGCGGTAGGTGGGTCGGCTTGGCATACCGCTGGGCAACAGGGTTTGCGCCAGATTGATCGCGGCTTGCACATCGCGCGCTGCGCCATTGATGTCGCGCTCTAAATCGAATTGCAAGCTGATGCGTGTGCTGCCTTGCGAAGAGGTCGACGTCATTTCATTCACACCGGCAATGCTGCCCAGCGCACGTTCCAATGGCGTGGCCACCGTGGCGGCCATGGTCTCGGGGCTGGCCCCTGGCAAACTCGCTTGGACGGAAATGGCCGGGTAATCGACTTGCGGCAAAGGCGCGACCGGCAACAGTGCATAAGACAACACACCCGCTATCGCCACACCCAAACTCAGCAAGGTGGTGGCCACCGGTCTGGCGATGAACACAGCCGACAGATTCATGGCGGTGTGGTCCAAGGGCTGGCTTTGTTCCAGCGCTCAAGCAACAGATAGATGACGGGGGTGGTGAATAAGGTCAACCACTGGCTGACGATCAGACCACCGACCAAGGTCACGCCCAAAGGTTGGCGCAATTCGCTGCCCACGCCATTGCCCAGCATCAAAGGCAACGCGCCGAGCAAAGCACACATCGTGGTCATCAGTATTGGGCGAAAGCGCAACAAACACGCCTGTTCAATCGCTTCGCGCGGGCTCAAGCCTTGGTGACGTTCCGCATCCAACGCAAAGTCAATCATCATGATGGCGTTTTTCTTGACGATGCCGATCAACAAAATGATGCCAATGACTGCGATGAGGCTGATGTCCATGCGGGCCAACCACAAGGCCAACAACGCGCCCAATGTGGCCGATGGCAAGGTGGACAAAATCGTGACCGGATGCACATAGCTCTCATACAACACACCCAGCACGATGTACATGGTCACCACCGCCGCCAACACCAACCACAGGTTGTGGCGCAGCGACGACTGAAAAGCCATCGCAGCGCCTTCGAAGCGAGATTCGATACTGGGTGGCACATCTTCTTGTTCACGCAGGCGTTGCCATGTTTGGTCTATCGCCGCCACCGCTTCCCCGAGCGACACGCCATGGGCCATTTGAAACGAAACAGTGACCGCAGGAAACTGGTTCACATGGACTTGGCTCAGCACACTGTGGCGTTGCTCGATACTGGCCACACTGCTGAGGGGCACCTGTGCCCCACTCACCGAAGGCACGGTCAAGAGCGACAGCGATGCAGGGCCAATACGGTGTGCAGGATCTACCTCCAGCACCACCCTGTATTGGTTGCTTTGCGTGAAGATGGTGGACACCAGCCGCTGACCGAATGCGTTGTAGAGCGCGTTATCGACCGCCGCCACAGAAACGCCCAAGCGACTGGCTGCATCCCGGTCGATCTTCACATAGGCTTGCAATCCTTGGTCTTGCCAATCACTGGCCACATCCGACAAAACCGGTTGTTCGCGCAAACGCTCTAACAAGCGTTGCGACCACATGCCCAGTTGTTCGTTGTCCGGCCCGCTGAGCAAAAATCGGTATTGGGTACGCGCCACCCTGTCCTCCAAGGTCAGGTCTTGTAAAGGCTGCAAATACATGCGCATGCCACTGATGGTTGCCGCAGAGAGCGAAAGCCTGTGCAAGATGTCGGGCAACGGTGCATCGCGTTGCGATTGGGGTACCAAATTCAAAGTCATGCGACCGGTGTTGAGCGTGGTGTTGGGCCCGTCAACCCCGATGAATGAACTGAGGCTTTGCACCGCCGGGTCTTTGAGCAGTACCTCGGCCAGCGCCTGCTGACGCTGCGACATGGCGGCAAAAGACGTGGCTTGTGTAGCCTCAGTGATGACTTGCACCGCACCGGTGTCTTGCAACGGAAAAAAACCTTTGGGCATGGCCACATACACCGCCACAGTGGCCAGCACGGTCAACACAAACACCACCAGCGTGCGCCAAGGCCGGTTCAACACCGCACGCAACGCCACGGCATAACGTTGGATGGCCCACAACAACCAAGCCGGTGAGGCATGCACTCCCCTGCCTTGGCCTGAGGACGCAGACACCGGCCGCAACACATGAGCGCACATCATGGGCGTGAGGGTGAGCGACACCACCGCAGAAATCAAAATCGCCACGGCCAGCGTGATGGCAAATTCATGGAACAAGCGCCCGACCACATCGCCCATGAACAGCAAAGGAATCAACACCGCCACCAAAGAAAACGTCAGCGAAATGATGGTGAAACCCATTTGCTTGGCGCCTTCCAAAGCCGCTTGCATCGGTGAAAGCGATGTGTTCGGGTCTTGCAAATAGCGGGTGATGTTTTCAATCATCACAATCGCATCGTCCACCACAAAACCGGTGGCCACGGTCAATGCCATCAAGGTCAAATTGTTGATGGAAAAACCGGCCAAGTACATGACACCGAACGTGCCCACCAACGACAACGGCACCACCACCGCCGGTATGACCGTGGCCGCTGCACTGCGCAAAAACAAAAATATGACCATCACCACCAAGGCCACTGACAACAGCAATTCAAACTGCACATCGCGCACCGATGCACGGATCGTGACGGTGCGATCGGTCAGCACCTGCACTTTGACACCAGGCGGCATGGCTTCGCGCAGCACGGGCAATTGCTGTTGGATGCGTTCGACGGTTTCAATCACATTCGCGCCTGGCTGGCGTTGAATATTCACGATGATGGCCGGTGTGCGGTCGGCCCAAGCCGCGAGACGGTTGTTTTGCGAGGCCTCCACCACATCGGCCACATCGCCCAAGCGCAGCGGACTGCCTCTGACAAACGCCAACACCAACTGGGCATATTCTTTGGGCGACCGCAATTGGTCATTGGCATCCAAACTTGACGCGCGTGCCGCACCGTCTAAGTTG
>JALRAA010000102.1 GCA_023262645.1 Burkholderiaceae bacterium | reverse complement strand
GGGTGGTGTGGGGAAGTTTAAGGGGGACAGGGAACGGGGGGTTTGAGGGGAATATTCAAGTTGTTGTGGGCCAATATCCAATCCTTTCACACCAGGCGCGAACGCTCTTCCGATAGGGCGACGCAACCGTCCGATGCAATGGCCTCACGCATTTCGAATTCGACCTCTGCAAAGGTTGCCCCGGTAGCTACGCACCCGGGCAAATCAGGCGCATACGCCGAGTAATTTCCTTCTGCTTTTTCAATAACGATTGCGTAGCGCATAGCACCTCACTTGAGTCCATCATTTCCTTTGTTAGCGCAACCCTTTCACTCACCCGCTATCCTGAAAAATTTGCTTATTCGAAAGTGCGAGACAGGCATAGAAATTTAATTTAGCGTCTTTCGCTAGCTGCCCCTCCGAAGTTGGATTGAAATAGTCAACCTCTGACTACTTTCGTGTTTTCGAACTATTTCTTACTGATTTACAACGGTCTGGTTTCCCGAAGTGCATCCCGCCTCGTCAATTCGCTGAAGGCCACAACCTCGCAAAATCAAACGAAAGCTGTCGATGGTGGCGAATGGACAGCAAATACACCGTCGCGTTGGCATCGACAACGGTATAGAGCATCAGGTAGTCACCATGCAAGTACTCACGCAAAGCGTTTGCAGCACCTGCTGGCAAAGAGGCAAGCTGAGCCAGCGCCTCAGCGGATTGGGGTGGGTTGGCCAGATAGGGACGACCCATGCGCGGGAAGCGCCGCAAATTGGGAATGACGGTCGCGCGAATTTCGGCCAACAGAGCATCGAATGCAAATGCAGCGTTCGCTTGAATCAAAAAAGCTTCAATGGCGTGAAGGCGTTCTAAGAAACTGGCGGTCAGCTCAACCTGGTGCAGTTGATCAGGCATTTGTTGCGCTTGTTTTATTTGCCCTTGTTGTGCGATTTGGCCGATACCTTTCGACGCTTTTGTATTTCAGCCAAAGCTGTATCAGCGTCTTGCGTGCGACCTGCCACGATATCGGCCAAGCCACGTTTGGCATCGTCGATCAGCAGCAAGTGAATGCGTTCGCGCTCTAGTCGGTGGTAATAATCCAGCCTGTCCGAGTCGATCAGCGCTACATAGCTCTCGCCGTTCTTGGTGATGATTTTTTCGGCGCCTGCCTTGGCCTGATCGGCCAACTCGGAAAGATTGGCGCGTGCTTGAGTGAATGGCACGACATCGCTGGCAGCAAAACCCATGGTCGACTCCTTGAGAACGAATGACAGAATTCTGTACATTCTAGACCCCACTGAGCTTGCTTACTGGAGCCTGGTGACTGAATCACACCGCATGGCAAACAGGCCCACTTGTTCTTGCAAATCATGGAAAGAAACGCCACGATTGCAAGGTTGTATGACCGATGTTTAACCCGCCATGAACACGGTCAACACGCCGCTGTAGCCGTACACCTGCTGGTGCGCAATTTCGCCGGCAGCCATGAAGCCGACCAGCGGTACGTCGCCCAATGCGCGGCGAATCACGTGCAGCTCTGCATGTGGCGCTCCAAAATGCGGGCCGCCCCTGCCGGTGCAACTGATGTAAATCGCGCCTGCAATTCGGCGTCCTTGGCGTGGCATTTGCGGAACTTGGCCTGCTGTCACCCAAGCCTCGGGTTCCATGTCTTGTGGTTCCAGGGATTCGCGTATTTCCGTGGCCATGCGCAACAAGTCGGCTTTGGCCGACGCAGCATCGCGTTTACAAAACACCAGTTGCATGCCTGCGCTGACCGCATGCGCGATCGCCACGCCGTGGCGCACCGGGTCCAAACCGATGATGTGGCGCACCATGGCCGCATCATCCAAACCACCTGTGGGGCGCAGCACCTCTTGGTCTGGCAGCGACAAGCCCACCAGCGTTTCGCGCACCTTGTCGACCGCCGAACGCGGGTTGTCGATCGGCACATGCAAAGCCTGCATCAATGCATACAAGGCCGGGGCATCGTCCAAGGTCAGCACCACATGGTCTTTGGCAGCCGAGATCTGGTGAACTTCGCCAAACGGCAAACACCCTTGCGTGACCCGGGTCATCATGCTAATGCGGGGGCTGAATGCCACGCCGCTCAAACCGCCGCTGTAAACACCTTGGTTTCGCTTGGATGCACTGTCGGAGAAGCTGCGGGCGAACTGCACCACATCTCCCCTGCTGGACGCCAAGCCACCAAACACCGCGCCACTGTCGGTGCTGTTCGCCAAATCCACGATCAATTCGCTGAGCTCTGGTGTGTGCGAATCGGCATGGACCAACGCGGTGTGCGCTTCAAAACCTTGCACGATGGCTTGGCTCAATGGAGCGGTACCGCTGAACACACGAAACTCCGCCGCTGGCAAATCGCACAACATCACACTCAAAGCAGGCGTATCGATGTACTCGGTGCTGTTGCCAAAAATACCCACCCCAACGGTGCCGCTCCATTGTGTGACCGCAGGTAACTCTTCGGCCAAATGGTCAAACAAGGCCTGTGCATATGCAGCGAAATGGTCGGTGATGTAGACCAAGCCCAGCGAAGGCGTGGACGCAAACGCGTCTTGCTTCATGCAAGCGCGCAATTGCGCCAGCACCATGTCAGCAGCCATCTGCCAGTGCGGATGCGTGGCATGGCCGTTCGGAAACAGTTTCATCCAGCGGTGTTTTTGCGGGGCTTGCTGCGGGTTTTGCCAGTGCTGGTGGCAGCGGTTTTGCGGGCTCCCGAGGCGCTGGCTTTTTTAGCGGCGGGCTGGGTGGCTTTGTCAGAGGCGGCTGCAAACGTGCTGGCATGTTTTTGCATGTCTGCCACGGCCTGCGATGCGATGGTTTGAAACTGCTGGCCAATCGCGCCCCACCATTGCATCGGGTCTACTGCGCTGGAAGCTGCGGATGGTTTGGCCTCGGCCTGAGCAGAGCCCTGCTGCGCGGTGTTGCCGGTCATGGCCGCAGCCAGATCGGCCATGCCCACATTCATGCTTTGCAAAGTGGACAGGGTCATGCGCTGCACTTCCAGCGCCTGAATGGTGGCGCTCAAGGCTTTGGCATTTTGGTCTAACCAAAACTGCACCGATTTCAAATCTTGGATGCGTTTGTCCAATTCGGCGGGGTCCAAGGTGGGGGTGACCCATTGCGCCGCTGTGGGCATGGCGGCAGCGGGATTGGCCTGGGCAAATTGCTTTAAAAAATCAAAGCCAGGCAAAAAATTGTCGAAGTTAAAACCTGCGGGGTTTGCCATGGCGTGCCTTGAATGGGTCAGTGGTTGTGGTGTGCATCGGCCGGTTTGCCGGTTGCACCGGGTGCGTTTTGTGTGGTCATCAAATGCAGCTCTTGTTGAGATTTGACGCCTTTGGCATCTTCAAATATCAACGTGAGTTGCACATGGCTGTCCAGCGGCAATGGTTCTTTCAAACCCATCAACATCACATGGTAGCTGCCCGGCTTGAGCGACACGGTTTTGCCTGCAGGCAATGCGAGCGCAGGCACGCGTTGCATGCGCATGACGTCTTTTTCCATTTTCATTTCATGGATTTCCGCCACCGCTGCTGCCTCTGTTTGAACGCCCACCAAACGGCTGTCGGTTTTGGCGGTCAGGTTCATGAAAGCGCCCGTGGCTTTTTGGCCTTGCACGGTGGCGCGCACCCAAGCGTCGGTGATGTCGACTTGCGCACTGGCCATGCTGGCCCAAGTGGTCAACAAAGCGGCTGTCAAAAGTGGTTTGATCATGGTCGTTTCCTTTAAGGTGATTGGCGGTCTGTGATGAAGCCGATTTGCGTCATGCCGGCGCGTTGCGCAGCGGCCATGGCTTGCGCCACGCGCTCATAACGCACAGCGCGGTCGCCGCGAATATGCAGCGGGGCTTGCGGTTGTTTGGCCGCGGCTTCGGCCAGCAGCGCTTGTAACTGGGCATCGTCCACAGCTGAATCGTTCCAAAAATAACTGCCTTGCGCATCGACCGTCAAACGGATGGTCTGCGGCTTGGCGTCTTGCGGTTGGTTACTGGCGCGTGGCAATTCAATATTGACAGAATGCTTCATCACCGGAATGGTGATGATGAAGATGATCAACAACACCAACATGACATCCACCAGCGGTGTCATGTTGATTTCATTCATCACCTCATCGGTGTCGTCTTGGGTTCCAAAAGCCATGGTTTAAGTCCCTGTTTTCACGCGCGAGCCGGTGACCAGCAGGGCGTGCAAATCGTGGGCGAAGCGGTTCATGCGGGCCACGATGGATTTGTTGGCACGCACCAATGCGTTATAGCCCAGCACAGCTGGAATCGCCACCGCCAAACCCAAGGCGGTCATGATCAGCGCCTCGCCAATCGGCCCGGCCACTTTGTCGATAGTGGCTTGACCCGCCATGCCAATTTGCATCAACGCATGGTAGATGCCCCACACCGTGCCAAACAATCCGACAAACGGCGAGGTAGAACCGACCGACGCCAAGATGGCCAAGCCCGACTGCAATTTGCCCACTTCATCGTCAATCGCATTTTGCAAACCACGTGTCACCCAATCGCTGGTGTCGAGTTGTCGCGACAACTCGGTCTGGGCTGCGCCTGTTTTCAAATGCGACAACGCTTGCTGGCCCTTGGTGGCGACTTCACGAAAGGGATTGTTCTCTTCGCTGCCCAACGACTTGATCGCATCGTGCATGTTGGCGCTGTGCCAAAACGCTTCAATGCGCAAGGCTTGCTTGCGCACGGACAGCACATTCAAGGCTTTGGCCACGATCACCAACCACGAAGCCAGCGACATGGCCAACAGCAGCAATGCCACTGCGCGCGTGATGCCGTCGCCCTCGATCCACACATTCATCAATCCATGGTCAATGTTCATAGTTACTCTTTTTTCAAGTTAAAGGTGATCGGCACCTGGTACCACATGGCTTCGGCGACACCGCCACGCTTGCCCGGCACATAACGCCAGCGCATCGCTGCGTCCAACGCCGATTTGTCCAACCGTTCAAAGCCGCTGCTGGTTTGCAACTCCACTTTTTGCGGCACACCGTCTGCGCCAATCAAGACTTTCACCACCACCTGTCCTTGTTCACCCAAGCGCACACTCATGCGCGGGTAGTCCGGTGGGGGATTGTGCAAGTAATCCGCTTTGGAAGAAGGCAACTCGACTTTGGCGGGCGCAGGTGCCACCACGGGTGCAGGTGCGGGTGCCGGGGGAGCCGGTGTAGCCGCTGGCGCAGGCGGGGCCACCGACACCGGTGCGGGAGCAGGGGGAGCAACTGCCACTGCAGGTGGGGGCGGCGGAGCAGGGGCAGGTGCGGGTGTCGTCACCACCGCGGGCGCAGCTGGTGCGGCTTTGGGCGCTGCCAATACCTCTGGTGCTGGCGGCGCACTCGGCGGCGGGGCAGCGGGTGGTGGCGATGGCGGCGGTGTCAACACCGGCTTAGGTGGTGTCGCTTGAATCACGGGCACAGGAGGCTTGGTCTCTGCCGCAGGCGTAGGAGGCTCTGGCTTGGGAGGAGGAGGTTCTGGCTTGGGCGGCGGCTTGACTTCAGGCGGTGGTGGTTTGATCTCAGGAGGTGGGTTGGTCGCAGTGCTGACCAACATCACTGGCACCACCACCTCAACCATGCGCCTGAGCAAGCCTTGGTGTAGCGCCCACAAAGCCAACACATGCAGCGCAACCACGCTGCTGACGATTGCCCAGGTTCTGGCGTTCATGTCAACCGAAATGCGGCGGCCTTTTTTCTTTGATCGAATTCACGCCTTCGCGCACATCGGGTCCGCCAAAGCCCATGAATTCCAGCGCCAGCGACGTATCGAAAGAAGGCCCGGCCTGACGCAGCCAGTTGTTGAGCGAATATTTGGTCCAGCGAATAGCCGTTTGGCTGCCATGGGCCAGTTTGTCTGCGACTTCATAGGCCTTGTTCAACAATTGGTCATCTTCGACACACAACGACACCAAGCCGATGCGTTCGGCCTCTTCGCCGGTCACCGGTTCACACAACATCAAATAGTATTTGGCTTTGGCCATGCCACACAACAGCGGCCAGACGATGGCGGCATGGTCTCCAGCAGCCACGCCTAAACGGGTGTGGCCATCCACAATCTTGGCGCTTTTGGCGGCGATCGAAATATCCGCGAGCA
>JALRAA010000101.1 GCA_023262645.1 Burkholderiaceae bacterium | reverse complement strand
GGTGTGGTCACCCGCCACATGGCCCAACGGGTCAGCTTGGGTTACAAAGACCGTGTGCCACTTTCGGAGGTACCCCCAGTGAAAGTGTTGCCCTACCAAAAGGGCGATTTGTTTGCCATCGTCACCGATGGCTTGACCGACCAAGTCGGTGGCGAAACCGGCAAGCCCAAAATGTCTTATGGCTATCGGCGACTTGAACAATTGTTGTCTGCACATGCAGGCACCCATGCACAACAGGTGATTGATGCGCTGCGCCTAGATTTCTCCCGCTGGCAAGGTCCAAACACCCGCCGAGACGATGTCACGGCGGTGGTGTTTTCGTTGTAGTGCGTTCACAGACATAACTTCTCTAACCCCACCCCTCAAACAAAACAACAAACATGGTCAAAGCAGTTCATTGGATATGGGTGGTGACCAGCTTATGGTTCACGGGCTATGCACATGCCTTGGCATGGGATGAACTCACACCGTTTGAGGTAACCGCATCGACACCGATCATTGCAGCGCCAGCAAACAACCTGTTGGTGTTGGTCGACCCCCAAGGCACCATCGGTTTTGAAGAAGCCCTGCAGCGCAAAGCCGAATTCAAACCTGCTGCCGAAGTGGGCCCTTTTGATGCACGCCATCACTACTGGATCATGCAGAAATTCGCCAGTCGTCTGAGTACAGATAAAAATTTCTGGCTGGAAGGTTTATGGAAATATGTACACAGCCATGTCATTCGCGCAGATGGATCGGTGACCACCCTCAAGACCGCTGGGTTTTTCACAGGCAAATATTCGGCGCTGAGTGACGTCAATCCATTCTTGCCCTCGTCGGCCAAAGCACCCAGTCGGGAAGCCTTGTTCACTTTGTACAAGGGTGAGGAATTGACTGTGTTGTCACACGCCAAATCGTTTCCTGGCTTTCCGCCCAAGTCCTTGGTGTTGTCATTGGTCGATAACGAGCGCTACTTAGAACTCAGGCGATTTGGCCTCTACACCGAAGGCGCCTTGCTGGGTATTTTGGTTGCGCTCAGTATCTTTGGTTGGTATTCCTATGTCGCCAACAAAGACAGAGCGGGTCTTTTGTATGGCATTTGGATTTCTTTTTCGCTGTTTCAAATTCTCACATTGATGAGCCAAGATGGCTCGCATTTTGCGGAGTTCATGGTCAATATCAATGAAAGGTATATCGGAGTGGTTACCTTTGTCGGCCTGCATTTCAACATCGCAGCCTATGGACAAATCACGTTTTATTTTTTGTTTGCCAGCGCTTATTTGCAAATCGCTCGCTATTTCCCCAAAACACAACTATTGATTTATGTGTTGATCACCTATTTTTTGACGCACATGCTCTTGACCATGTCCGTCGAGCACAACATCAATCCCCAATGGGTATTTGCGGGCAATGCAACCCTTCCTGTCATTGTGTTTTTGTTTCTTTACAAAGCAGCCCTTGAACGCTATCGACAAGGCATGGGGGTGGCCATTTTTTGGTTGATCGCATCGATTCCGTATTTCATTTTCCGATTGATATGGATCTCAGGATTGATGGGCTTTGCGTCGGTGTTCAGCTATTTGCCAGAGTCAGGCATCGGTTTCTTGCTCCAAAACACCAATGTGTCGCAGTCCATCGCGTTGTGCGCCGAAGCCATGATCATGGCGTTGGCGGTGATCAGCAGAAATGTGTGGATTCAAAAAGAATTGGCCAAGTCGATGGATCTGCAAAAGTCTTTGGTAGAGCAACAAAACAAAGTACTTGAAGAAACCGTGAAAGAACGCACCAAAGAATTGGCTGAGCAACACCAAGCTTTGGATTCGGCTCACCAAATGGTGCTGGGTTCTGTCAACTACGCCAGCCGTTTGCAACGAAGTCAGCTGCCCAGACCGTTGCGCATTGACGGGCGGTTCACGTCGTTTGCCACCATCTGGGAGCCACGCGACACCATCGGAGGCGATTTGTATTGGCTGTCGAGTTCGCAACAGCCTGGGCCATTTGTGTTGGCCGTGGCCGATTGCACCGGCCATGGCGTGCCGGGCGCGATGTTGAGTTTGCTGGTCAGCAATTCGTTAGAACGCATTTATGCCAATGACACCTCGGAAGATCCCGCCAAGGCTTTGATGTCTTTGGACCACTATGTGAGAACCGGTTTGAACCAAGACCGCTCCGACAGCGAAAGCGATGACGGCTGCGATGCCGCCATACTGCGTATCCACCGAGAACAACAAACCGTTGAATTTGCGGGAGCCAAATTGGGCTTGTTCCATGTCAGTGCGCAAGGTGTGGTCACCCGGTACCAGGCGTCGAGATGCAGCTTGGGCTACCAAAGCAGGATTGAAGACAAAGACAAACCAAAGGTTCAAACCATTGCCTATCAGGCAGGCGACACTTTTGCGATCGTGACCGATGGTTTGACCGATCAGATCGGCGGACCAAGTGTCATAAAAAAATCGTACGGATACAAGCGTATCGAAACCATTCTTAAAACCAACTGCTTGCGTTCTGCCCAAGAGATTGCCAATGCCATACATGCAGACTATGCTTTATGGCAAGACACACAGCGTCGCCGAGACGATGTGACAGCGGTTTTTTTCCAACTTTGAAAGTTCAACTGTCACGATCTTCACAAACACCACCGAAAGATAACTTATGGATTTATCACAAGCTATTTTGTTGCGCAACAGTTTGCGAAACAACCATGTGATCATGGCCTACAACGGCACAGTCTCAGACGATCTGATGGTCACGCTCGCAGATTTGCTCAAAGAGCGACTGGTTGCCAACGACGATGTCAAACGCTCGAAATTGATATTTGCAGTGTTCATGGAAGGCGTGCAAAACCTGATTTGGCACGGCAAGGAACATGAAGAAAACATGGGCATGATTTTGATCACCGAGCACAACAAAGAAATCACCATCATGTGCGGTAACCGCATTGAAAAAGACAAAACGCAAGGCCTCAAAGACCGATTGACACAAATCGAAGGAGCCGACAAAGACACCATTCGCCAGATGTATCGTGATGGCATGTCGCATGCCAGTGAACACGATGGACCGGGTTCAGGCCTTGGGCTGCTTGAGATTGCCCGCCGGTCTACCCACCCCATCAGCTACACCTTTGTCGATGTCGATGACCACAGTGTCGACTTCATCTTGGCAGCAACCATTTAACGTATTGACAGCAAAGGAACGGACATGCAAATAGAAGCCACCGACAGAACACCAGCGATTACGCTCACCCACAACCCTTTGAAACTCGTCATGGCGGGCGAATCCTTTCCCGAGGATGTGTCTGCTTTTTACGGTGAGGTGATCACAGCCATCAACCAACTGGCCACCACTGCCTCTGGAAAACTGGAAGTTGAAATGGCATTTATCTATATCAACAGCTCCAGTATCAAAGCCATGTACCGCATATTTGAAGGCATTGATGCGTACCGACAAGCGGGCCATGAAGTGCAGGTGCTGTGGAGGGCCGAAGAGGACGACGACATCATGCAAGAACTCGGTGAAGATTTCAAAGACAGATTCCAAGCTTTGAATTTCACTGTGGCGCAACATGGCTGAAGAAGTTTTCGATCTTTACGACCGAGAGAAATTATTGCTGGCTGAAGGCCAGGCAATCCTTGAACACGGCAGTCACGATGAGATACAAGCCTTCGCCGAGCGATTGTTTGACCGCTTCTCCAAATTGGTTCGAGAAAACGAAGACCTGACTCGGCACTCTGATCGGCAAGAACAACGCTTGGTCAAACTCAACCGCAATCTCAAAACCCAAACCCTGGAGCTCGAACAGCAACGCAGCCGTTTGGAAGGTCTGTCGCAACAATTGGCCAAATATTTGCCTCCGCAAATCCACGAGGCTTTGTTTGCAGGAAAGTACGACACACAAATCACCACGCAACGCAAAAAGCTCACGGTTTTTTTCAGTGACATCAAAGAATTCACCCGTACCGCAGAGTCGCTGCAACCCGAGTCGTTGACCGAGTATTTGAACGACTATTTTTCGGAAATGACCGCCATCGCTTTGTCACACGGCGCGACGATTGACAAATACATTGGCGATGCGGTGATGCTGTTTTTTGGCGATCCCGAATCCAAAGGTGTCAAAGAAGATGCCCGCGCTTGTGTAGAAATGGCGCTGGAAATGCAAGAACGCATGTTGGTGTTGCAACGACGTTGGCGTGAGCAAGGGTTTGACAACCCGTTCGTCATTCGCATTGGTATCAACACCGGCTATTGCAATGTGGGCAACTTCGGCTCTGACCAACGCTTGAGTTACACCATCATCGGCGGCGAAGTGAATGTGGCGCAACGCTTGGAGGCCAATTGCGACCCTGGCGGCATATTGATCAGCCATGAAACCTATGCGCAAGTTGACGATTTGGTGGACGTGGAAGAACGCTCTTCAGTGAGCCTCAAAGGAATCGACCGCAACATCAAAACATATGCGGTCAAAGGCCGCAAACAAGAAGCTGACAAGCCCTTGCGCTTGAGCCATCCACAAGGTGTGCATATCGATTTATCGCCCTTGAGCTTGCGTGCCGATGATCGACAACTCATTGCCACGCAACTCAAAGCTTTGGCCCAGCGCCTCGAAGACCATTGACATGACCACTGTATCTGCCAGCTTTGAGGTCGATATTGCGCATCTGCATGAATTGGGTGTGGTTGACCCCAGCTCTGCCAGAAGTTTGGAGATATTCACCTCGGGACAACTCAACAGCAACGAGCGTTTGTATTTCAGCTTGTGGGGCTCGAAACTGTTGAGCACAGTCAGTTTTGAAGCCAAGAAAAAATTGTTTACACAAGGCGAAGAAGTATCCGTGGCCTATTTTGTGGTGTCGGGTCATTTGCTGGCTATTCAGGGCGAACGCATAGAAAGATTGGGGCCGGGCAGTGTGATTTGTTTGGCCGAAGGCTTGGCCGGTTTGCCCAGCAGCAAAACCGTCATCACGGTCAATGCAGTACAAGCACGCATCATTCCCTTGCACAAAGTGGACAGTTTCATTCCCCATTTGCCACAGGCCTTGCGCGACACCATACGCACCAATGTCATGCGCACACTGGGGGTGAAGCAATTGCCCAAGGGGGTGTTGTGAGCGACTTTCCAATCGTCTCTTATGCCAACGGTGAACGCATTTTCACGGCTGGCGATCTGGCCGATCAATTGTTTTTTATCCAACAAGGTCAGGTGGAACTGTTGGATGCCCAAGGCCATGTATTCACCACTTTGAATTCGGGTGAGTCATTTGGCGAACAGGCTTTTTTAAGCGGCGGCATCCGTGGCGCTTCTGCTCAGGCAGCAGGTGAGGTGGTGTGCTTGAAAATTTCCAGCGAACAAGCCAACCAGATGATGGCGGGCACTTCGCCATTGTTGGTTCCTGTGTTTGAGGCTTTGCTGTTGCAATTGAACATGAGCAATGCCTTGCGAGCGGGCAACCTCTGAAGCGATGACAAGCGTTGCAGCATGACCTCAGCCAACTCGTCATCGTTGGATTTACTTGGCCTGCTGTGCCAGACTTTGACCCAGCTCAGAAACCGTTGGCCTCACGATTGGCCCGGACTGCCCGTGGTACTCGACGCCTGTATAACGAAACACTGGCCCAACGCACGTCCTGTCTCCCGCGATGCGGTGGCCATGCTGGATGCCGCCTTGGCCATGGCCGAGCACATGGAAGTTTTGGCTCGCCACTTGGCCTACGAACCCCACTATCACAACCGTTTGCATACGGCCGATGCGTTGGTGTCGTTGACTTGGTTGCTGCACGCCTTGCAAGCGCAAGGGCATGCCGTACCAGACGACTGGGCGGCATGCTTGCTGCTGTCTGTGACTTCGCATGATGTGTTGCACCCCGGTGGCGCCAACAGCCATTTGCAAGAATTTGAATGGCAGTCGGTGGAACAACTCAAACGCATGGCAACCCGGCACGGCGTGTCTGCGCAATGGCTCGACACCGCCTCACATTTGATATTGCACACCGACCCAAGCTTGGTCGCGGCCAACCATGACAAAGTGACTCACCATCCATTTGTGATGAGCAAAGATTGGGCGGTGGTGTTGATGAACGAAGCCGATATATTGGCCAGCGCGACAAGCAATTTCGGTCCGTCATTGGGCACAGCATTGGCCAGCGAATGGGAAT
>JALRAA010000100.1 GCA_023262645.1 Burkholderiaceae bacterium | reverse complement strand
CAAGGCGAGCGTGGCCATGAACGGCGCGAACGCCGAGGCCGCGAGCGCCCGGGCCGAGAACGCCAAGCCAGAGCCGGTCAGTCTGACGATGCCAGCAACTTGCATGCTTCAGAAAGCAGCCATGCTCCTGTCCACCATGAACAGGCGAACGCACCAGCACCCGTGACTGCCGCACAATCCATGCCGAAGGTCAGTGCGTTCACTTTGCCCATGGTGCAGTTGCAACAGGTGGCGCAGTCCAGCGGTTTGGAGTGGATCAATTCCAACCCCGAGCGCGTGGCACTGATCCAAGCCGCGATCGCTGCCGAGCCACGCCCAGTCCACGTACCACGCGAGCGTCCTGCCCCCTTGGTGTTAGACGAAGGCCCGCTGATTCTGGTGGAAACCAAACGCGATTTGTCGCAACTACACATGCCGTTTGAAGAAAGCCACCACCCGTAACCCAACCATGGGCTGCAGGTCGTTGTCGGTCACACCTTGGCCGACAACTTCCAGCAGGCCAGGGCCTGTGCGGTATCGCCTTTGTTTTCGGCCAACTCGGCCAACGCACGCCAAGCCTGGCGCTGCAGCACGGGCGATGTCAATCGGGGTGCAACTTGCTCAAGCATTTGTTGGGCTTTACCCCACAAACCGTGGCGTACACACACCATGCCGCTCAAGTATTGCAATTCCAAACTGCGCGGATTGACCAATCGTGCTTGCTCAACACGCGCCAACCAGTCGCTGTCTGGCTCCATGTCATGCAACGCCTCTGACAACACTTGCACCAGCTTTTGGCGCTGACTGCTGGCCAGTGAGTCGTCGGCATTGGCCATCTGTTGCCACACAGGGGTCAACCATTTCAATGCCAATTGGGGATCGCCGCGCAAGGCCAACAAACGCTGAGCCGCGTGCAATGCAATGTCAGGCATGGCGCGCTCGTCGGGCAACAACAACGCCCAACTCGACTGCAACTGGCTGCTGTCGTGGCATTCATCCAAACACGCGATAGCGAGCCCACGCAACAAACTGCTGGCGGCTGACGCGGAAAACGCACCGTGCTTGGCCAGCAACCGCGCCGTGTCCAGGGCGGGCAAATGTTGTTGTCCCAAACGGTCTGCTTTCAATCGCAATCGCAAGGCCACGGTGCGGCGCGACACGCCCAGCGGCAACTGCGACAAAAACTGTTGGGCTTGCTGGCTGTCCCTGTCATGCAAGGACCATCGGGTGGCATTCAAATAAGCAGCATCGCGCAGTTCAAGCCGCTGCTCAACACGCGCGCCGGGTTCGTGGTCTAACGCTTGCTGAAAATGCTCGTCACGGGCCGCTTTGTCGCGCAACGCATGCGCACTTTCAGCGGCCAACAAATGCAACAAACTGCGCATGAGACGCCACGACGGTTGATGGGGCGACTCGCCATGCAACAACAACTGCTCCACCTGACCCAATGCCTGCAATGCGGCTTTGCGCGAGCGAAGAAAACGCCCAGCCATCCACATCACTATCGCGTTGAGTAAGCCTTGTTGGGCGGCGCGCTCGCGTTGTTGTGAACGCCAACGGCGCGCCTGCACGGGCAATTCCATGAAACCCAGTAAGCCGCGCAATGCGCCATAGCACAACACAAACCCAAACAACAAACCGAGGACCACCAAATTGAGCGACAGGTCTACCCGATAAGGCGCCACAAACACGGTGACAGTGCCAAATTGCAGGCTCAATCCCAGCGCGGCAGCAACCGCCACACCAAACAGCGCCAACAACCACAAAGACCAACGCATATCAGCGACCTGCCGCCGCGGTGGCCAACGCTGACAGCGAACTGTCCAGGCGCGGCATATCGGTTTGCAGCATTTGCGACTGCACTTGCTTCATCAAGGTCTTGGCGGTTTGACCTTGGCGGTTGTTGAGGTCAAAAAAACGGGTCAATTCGCGTTCTGCCAAAGCCAGATCATTGCGGGCTGACGTCATTTGGCGTGACAACAGACCCAGTCGAGCATTGAGCAAGCGCAATTTCAGGTTTTCGCGCACAAAAAACCCTTGCTCGGGAGACAACATCACCGCGTCAGGTTGTTCGATTTTGCTGACCCGCACCAAGCCCGACACTTCGGCCCACAGACGTTGACCCAAGGCTGACCAGTCTTTGTTTTGCCAAATCAGTGGCCAAGAAGGCAAGGCTTGGCTTGGCGGCGTTGGAGAGCCGCGGTTGACATGGCCCACTGCATTGGCCAACGACAGGTTTTCGACCAACACCACCAGTTCATCTAACCGAATCAGCAGCCCGGGAATGTCAGTGGTAGAGGTCGACTGCAAGCGTTCGATATCGTGTTGAATAGCCCGCAACACAGGCGCCAGTCTGGGCTGAGGCACTTTGGCCAAACGCTTTTGCGCGGTTTGCAATGCGGCCATCATGGGTTGAACACTGCCCGTCAATTCGGCTTGTTGTTGCGCCAGCCCAAGCGCAGATTCGATATCAACCACCAAGTTTTCATCGCGCGAACGCGACAAGCTCTGGATCAATTCTTCGAGTTGGGTGCGTTGCAACGCGACTTCGTTCAAACGCAAATCGAGCAACGTGACTTTGGCCGCGGTCTCTTGGGTGATTTCTTCTGCACGCTTAGCCAGTCCGTTGGCTTGCACTGACAACTGCGTGGCATCCGCACTTTGACGCGCCAGCTGCTCCTGGATGGTGGAGAGTTTGACCCACAGCTGCAAACAAGCCAATGCACACAACACCACCAAGACCAGCGTCAGCAACGGCATACGTTGACGCCACCAAGGTGTGTGGGCTTTTAACGGCGGGTTTGCAGTGTGGGGTGGTGGGTCTATGTCGGGGGCACTGCTCATGCCAGCGATTCTAATGACGACAACACGGCGCCCAAAGCAGGTTTACACACCCATACATGGCCGACACCCAAGTGCTGTGCGGCTTGGGCAATCCGCTCATGGGTGGCGATCGCCTTGGCCAACTTCCAATCGACCGCAGGCAACAGTTGTTTTAAATGGGCAATCGCCTGCGAGCTGGTGAATACCCAAACGCTGCCGTCGCTGGCGGCTGCTGTGGCCCGTTCGCGTTGCACTGCGTCCCAGTGTGGACAAATCCTTTGGTAGACCGCACAGGTTTTCACGGTGACCCCTGCTTGCTGGAGTTGCTGCTGTAACCAGTCGCGCCCAACACCTTCCATCGCCGATTCAGCGTTATCGGCATCAGCGCCACGAAATATCCACACCACATCCTGAGCCCGCACCTGGTGCTTGACTTGTTGCCACAAGGCCTCGGTGTCAAACTGAACGGCATCGGCAGGTGGCGCATCGATGCGAGCCGCTGGCACACCGGCATCTAACAATGCCTGACGGGTACCGGGGCCGGTCGCCCAACAACGCGGGCCAGCATCCGGACTTGTTTGCCAACCTGCAGCCATAGCATGCGTCACCGCATTTCGGCTCACAAACATGATGGCTTGAGAACGGGATGCGCTGGCAAGCGTCTCTAAAAAGAAGGGGGTGGGCGAAACAGGCGCAATGTCTATCAAGGGCCAGTGCGCCACCTGGTGATGGGCTTCTTGTAAGCCGCTGACCCACGCCTGGCTGTCGCTGCTCGGACGGGTCAAAATGACACGGCGCCCGTGTCCCAATCAACCGGCTCCCTGCGCCCGAAGTTGGCGTGCCGCCGACAAGCCGAGGGCTTCTGCTTCTTCCAATGTGGAAACTTCACCTTGGCTGTGCGCCCGAACCAAGGTGGTGCTGCTCAAATCGGGGTTCCCCCAAGCAGCATGCAAATCAAGCACATTGCCATGCAACACCGCATGGGCTGCCAATGGCATAGAACAACTGCCACCCATGGCTCGACTGACAGCACGCTCAGCCGCCACGGCCATCCAGGTGGTTTGGTGCGCAAGCGGTTGCAACACGCTGCGCACATCGTCACGGGCAGCACGAATTTCAATACCCAATGCGCCTTGACCAGCGGCAGGCAACATGTCTTTGGTATCAAAAATGTGCCGGATGCGTTCGCCCAGCCCTAAGCGCTTGAGACCCGCGGCAGCCAACACAATGCCCGCATAGTGGCCTTCGTCCAATTTGCGCAACCGCGTGTCTAAATTGCCACGCAATGGCTCAATCTGCAAATCGGGGCGCAAATGGCGCAACAACACCGTGCGACGCAAACTCGATGTTCCCACCACCGCGCCCACAGGTAAATCTTGCAAGCTCGCGTAGCGCGAGGACACCCATGCGTCTCTGGGGTCTTCACGCTCCATGACGCAGGCCAGTTCAAATCCTTCAGGCATGTCCATGGGTACATCTTTGAGCGAGTGCACCGCCAAATCGGCTCGGCCTTCTTCCAAGGCCACTTCGAGTTCTTTGACAAACAAACCTTTGCCGCCTACTTTGCTCAATGAGCGGTCAAGGATTTGGTCGCCTTGGGTGGTCATGCCGAGTATGTCGACTTGGCAACCGCGTGCACGAAGAAGGTCTTGCATGTGGTGTGCCTGCCATAAGGCCAAGCGACTTTCGCGCGTCGCAATCGTGAGATGTGGTGTGCTCAAAACAAGTGACCAAAGGCCGTCTACTGATGGGTCTGGTCGATGCTAGCATGCACGCATCTCGTGGTTTTCCCTCTGTAACCAGCAGATTTTGCACATGACTCCCAAGCCCCAACGCACGACCTCTCGCAAGTCTTCCTCCCCTGCTTTATCCAGTCACGAAAGACCGTTGGTCGACGACATCCGTTGGCTTGGCCGCCTGTTAGGCGACATCATCCGCGAGCAAGAAGGCGACAAAGCGTTTGCATTGGTGGAACAAATTCGCCGCTTGTCGGTGGCTTTTCGGCGAGATGCAGACACCCAAGCCGGTAACGCATTGAAAAAACTGTTGGCCTCGCTGAGCAGCGACCAAGCCGTCAGTGTCATTCGCGCCTTCACCTATTTCAGCCATTTGGCCAACTTGGCCGAAGACCAACACCATATTCGCCGCCAACAAGCACACGACCGCGCCGGCGATGTGCACCCGGGCAGTCTGGCATCTTCCTTGGGCAAACTCAAAACCGCTGGGGTCAGCCCGAAAGCCATTCGCCAAGCACTGGAACATGCCTATATTTCACCCGTGCTGACCGCGCACCCGACCGAGGTGCAACGCAAAAGTATTTTGGATGCGGAACGCGGCATAGCTGCATGCTTGCAAGCGCGCGATGACATCGTCTCTCGCGGCCAAGACGCGACCAGCGCTCGCCAACTGGCGCAACTCGAACACTTGGTGCGCGCCCGTGTTTTGCAACTGTGGCAAACGCGCTTGCTGCGGTTCACCAAATTGACCGTGGCCGACGAAATCGAAAACGCCATGGGGTATTACGAATCGACTTTTTTGTCGGAAATTCCCAAGCTCTATGCCGATTTGGAAAACGAATTGGGCGGGCAACCGATTGCTTCGTTCTTTCGCATGGGCCAATGGATGGGTGGCGACCGTGACGGCAACCCGAATGTCAATGCAGACACGCTTGACTTGGCCATGAAGCGCCAATGCGAAGTGGTGTTGCGCCACTATCTGACCGAGGTGCATTGGCTGGGTGGTGAGTTGTCCACCTCGGCCATGCTGGTAGGTGTCCCCCCCGCGTTGCAAGCGCTGGCCGATTCATCGCCGGACACCAACGCACACCGCCAAGATGAGCCCTACAGACGCAGTTTGACATTCATCTATGCACGATTGGCTGCCAGCCTGCTGCACCTGACCGGCAAAGAAGCCGCGCGCCACGCCTTGCCACCGCAGCACCCCTACCCGAATGCCGATGCCTTTCTGCACGATTTACAAGTGCTCAACCAATCTTTGAGCGAACAACATGCGCAGGCTTTGGCTTTGCCGCGATTGCGACCGCTGATACGCGCGGTTCAGGTGTTTGGTTTTCACTTGGCAACTGTCGACTTGCGCCAAAGTTCAGACCAGCATGAATTGGTGGTGGCTGAATTGCTCAAAGCGGCTGGCATTGAACCCCAATATTTGAAGCAAGACGAAGCTAAACGGCAAGCGGTTTTGTTGCAAGCGCTGAACGACCCCCGACCTTTGCGTATCCCCGGCCACCACTACAGCGCTCACACCGTGTTTGAATTGACGATCTTTGAGACCGCAAAGCGCATACGCCAACAACACGGCGCTGACGCGATTCGCCACGCCATCATCAGCCA